>NZ_QSKB01000018.1:0-4094 GCF_003469085.1 Collinsella sp. AM29-10AC | reverse complement strand
GCACGTGGAGAAGTTCATCCCGCGCCAGATCACCAACATCATCGACGGTGTCCGCCCCAAGCTCTACGGGAAGGGCGAGAACGTCCGCGACTGGATCCACACCGAGGACCACTCCTCGGCCGTCTGGGACATCCTCACCAAGGGCCGCATGGGGGAGACCTACCTCATCGGCGCCAATGGGGAGAGGGACAACATCACCGTGCTCCGCATGATCCTCGAGGCGATGGGGCGCGACCCCGGGGACTTCGACTGGGTCGCCGACCGCCCCGGCCACGACCGCCGCTACGCCATCGACTCCACCAAGCTGCAGCGCGAGCTGGGCTGGAGGCCGGCGCACACCGACTTCGCCGGGGGCCTGAAGCGGACCATCGACTGGTACGTCGCCAACGAGTCCTGGTGGCGCCCGGCCAAGGAGGCCACCGAGGCCCGCTACCGCGCGCAGGGCCAGTAAGGAGGGGAGAGAGACATGGCAGACATCGCATTCGAGAAGGACCTCTCCGTCGCCGAGACCGGCATCGGGGGCCTCAAGGTCGTCGACCTCGCCGTCCACGGCGACTCGCGCGGCTGGTTCAAGGAGAACTGGCAGCGCGCCAAGATGTGCGCCCTGGGCATCCCGGACCTCCGCGTCGTCCAGAACAACGTCTCCTACAACGACAGCCGCGGCGTCACGCGCGGCATCCACGCGGAGCCCTGGGACAAGTTCATCTCCGTGGCCCGCGGCAGCGTCTTCGGCGCCTGGGTGGACCTGCGCGAGGGCAGCGAGACCTTCGGCAAGGTGTTCACCTGCACCCTGGACCCGAGCAGGGCCATCTACGTCCCGCGCGGCGTGGGCAACTCCTTCCAGGCCCTGGAGGACGGCACCGCCTACACCTACCTGGTTGACGCCCACTGGTCGCTGGAGCTCAAGAAGACGTACACGTTCGTGAACCTCGCCGACCCGGATCTCGCCATCGAGTGGCCGATCCCTCTCGACGAGGCCACCGTATCCGAGGCCGACCTCAACCACCCGATGCTCAAGGACGTCGTCCCCATGGCGCCGAAACGAACGCTCGTCACCGGCTGCAACGGCCAGCTGGGGCACGCCGTGCGCGCCCTCGCCGAGGAGCGCGGGGTCGCCAAGGACTTCGACTTCTGCGACATCGACACCTTCGACATGTCCGACCCGGACGCCTATTCGCGGTACGACTGGTCGCTCTACGGCACCGTGATCAACTGCGGCGCCTACACGGCTGTTGATAAGGCGGAGGCCCCCGAGGGCCGCGTGACCGCCTGGAAGGCCAACGCGACCGGGCCGGCCCTGCTCGCCCGCACCTGCGCCGGGCACGGCATCACCCTGGTCCACGTGTCCTCCGACTACGTCTTCGACGGCACGGCCGAGGTCCATACCGAGAACGAGCCGTTCAGCCCGCTGTCCGTCTATGGCCAGACCAAGGCCGCCGGCGACATCGCCGTGGCCGGGTGCCCCCGCCACTACGTCATGCGCAGCTCCTGGGTCATCGGCGAGGGGCACAACTTCGTCAAGACCATGAGGGGGCTGTCCGACCGCGTCGCCGACCCCGAGGACGGGCTCGCGCAGGTCACGGTCGTCGACGACCAGCTGGGCCGCCTGACCTTCACGCGCGACATGGCCGAGGCCATCTTCCACGTGCTGGGGACGCACGCCCCCTACGGGACCTATAACTGCACCGGCTCCGGCGCCGTCAAGAGCTGGGCCGACATCGCCCGCGCCGTCTTCGAGGCCGCCAACGGCAACGGGGGGAAGGTCGTGCCGGTTTCGACCGCCGACTACTACGCGAACGCCGCCGGCCCCGTCGCACCGCGCCCGGTCCACTCCGCGCTCGACCTGTCCAGGCTCGAGACCAGCGGCTTCCACATGCCCGACTGGGAGGAAGAGCTGGGGGAGTACCTCACAAAGCTTTAATATAAATTGTAGCGGCGGGAGGCGATGGCATGATTGATAGATATTCTTTTGAAGATTGGATGCACTACGGTAAACGAGGGAAGCGTGAGTATTCCTGTTTTCGATTTTATAGTGTAGGGCTCAGCAGGGGCATCCCCCTAGTGATATTGGACACCTTAATGAAATTTGGCTTTGGTGGGCTAATTGCTTGGTTCGCCAATCTTTTTGTGGAGAAGCTACTAACGGATGGCAAATTTCCTTGGGCCATTGATTGGCTTACATCTCATGTGAACATGGCGTCCATTCCATCCTTTCTCTTCATAGTTTGTTTGGTGGTAGGATGGGTTGCCGCGCATTCGCTCAGGCGGGGTTTTCGGAACGTGCGCCTGCTCGATGAGCTTCAAAGCTTTAACTATCAAGTAGAGAATGAGACATTAAATTCAGATGTTAATTTAAGCGAATTGGCAACTGTCTGCTGCAAGGGCGTCGCTTCCTGTTTTTCTATCTTTCGTCCTCATGCCGGAATAGGCTGCGCTATTAGGCTTGTGTGTCCCGGGAAATCTGATCATGAAGTTGGCTATGCAACGGTGGCTAGGGAAGGGGCATTGAATGCGACGAGATTTCAACATTCTCGACCACTTTCAATGGGTAGCAAGATCGTGCTTATGTTGCATAAAAAAGAGCTGTCTAATCATATCGTCATGCTTTGTCCCAATGTCGAAAAAGCCAGAGACTGCGGGCAGTTGGATAACGATGTTAATTCCGAGCATTTCGGGTCCGATGATCGTTGCATGATGATTTCTAGACTTGTTGCGCGAGATGGTTCGAACAATTCAATTATGGGGATCTTGTATGTAACATCCAACAGGCCAAATAAGCTCGGAATCGCTGATGTAAATCTCTATCTATTGCTTCATGATATTGTTAATCACGCTCTTTGCGCAAAAGCTGTTGCGTGATTAGCCTTTAGGAGGTTCATGATGGCATGCACCAAGAGAAGCTATCGGAAAAAGAAGAAACAGCCTTCTTGCCGTCCGCTTCTTTTACGCCAAAATAAATCTAGCATTAAGGCGAGCGTCAATGCCGCGCCTTCACACGCTGTTTTCTGTGAGTCTGCAGGCGGTTTAGTCTTAACTGATGTGAGAGATTACAGCCGCATCAGAAAAAACGGACCATCAGATGAGCTGGTTAAATTATTAGCATCAAGATTGTGATATATCTAACAACTTGGCTTGATGGCTTGCTTTTCGAATAACGGCCAGTGTGTAAGCGGCGGGCTGATTCTTGGTTTCATTCTGTGCCGAGGGAAGGTTATTGCTCATGGTCGCTTTTTGTGCTGTTGTTCAAGTAATTTGTGCATTTGTTACACTTTGCCTGACGGTTTATGTTGCCTTACGTGACACAAAGCATCTGAAGAAAACAGACGAGCGCCTGAAAACGGCCGAGAAGCTAGCGCAGCCATCTTCGATTGCTGCATGGCTTGAAAGAGATGCTACGGGTGATGCGCGTATCGTAATTCGCAACGACAGCAATCTTCCCGTATATGAGGTGGTTGCGACAATTGTCGTCACCCATGGAGCGGGGTGCTGCAAGGGTGAGGATTTGGAATCCCCATATCAATACAGGAAAATACTCGATTTGATTCCTCCGGGACTTCATTCGGTATCTATCGATATGGGCGGCTTCTACGGAATGCATCGACATCCGCTGGTCGAGATTGCCTTTGTATGTGCAAAGGGAAAATCCTGGGTCCGTCGCGGAGATGGCGCTCTGGACGAGCTTGATGTATCGCCGTTTAACTACTATGAACTTGGTCTTCCAATTGATTTTGATTCGATTGCGCCGTATTAATAGCCATCGGTACCGCTAAGTATTTTACGTAAAGTAGCTTAATCGACCCGGTTGCGGATGGGCCTCCGTCTCCCGTAGAGCGCCGAGTGTTTTCAGTGCTGCGGGTCGAATCCGTCGCTCTCTTCTGCGGCGATCTCCCGGAGCGCCGCGTCAATAATTTCCTGTAGGTCATCGTGTCTCTCGTTCACCACAATGATTCTCCTAATGCGGGCGTGTTGGCACCGCCAGCGTAGTGGCGGCGGGCAGGCAGGGTGGCCATTATTCGGTGACCGCTATTGGTCAAAATCATTGGCTCTGTTAGACCAAGATTGACATACATGTGTCCCCACGGTGCCATATCGTT
>NZ_QSKB01000017.1:46857-57368 GCF_003469085.1 Collinsella sp. AM29-10AC | reverse complement strand
CAGTGGCGCACCTACAAGTGCGAAGCGTGGCTCGACGCGGACGAGGCGAACGCTGCGACGGCATCCGAAATTGATGTCTCTGGGCGCTCGTGCTCGCGAGCACGAGCTGGCAGCGCAGTAAAGCTAGCCATGGATACGGTGCGTTACATCCGCTGGAGCGAGGTCGTCTCGGACGGCGTGGTGGGCGTCAGGAGGAAGTAAGTAAAGGGGCCAGAGATATTATCTCTGGCCCCTTATCGTTTTAATGGGTTGATTAGTGCCCTTAAGGGCGATTGCCGTCTTGCGGAATGCGTCCATCAGCACCATCGCCGACAATCGGATCGAGAGCGCCGAAATACCCGAGGATGTCTTCTTCGATGTCCTCCTCAACCACAAGCGTGGACTCATACTCACGGCGGATATCATCGTTTTTGAGGAGGGTCTGCTTGAGCTTGGGAGCCTCCTCGTTGACGACATCCCATACGATATCGTAATCGACATTAGCGTAGACATGCACAATGATGTTTCGCATTCCCCTAATTTGCTGCCATTCGATATCGGGAAAATACCGGCGGCACGTCTCGGGACTGATTTTGGAGACGAGTTCGCCTATTTGCGAAACCGAAATGAGAAAAGAGTCCCTAATGTAGGGGCTGTGTTGCCATAGGCTCTCATCGACATCGAAATAGTCGAGCTTCCCTGCAATATCATCGCATCTAAGCAGCATTTGATGGAATATCTCGATTTCTGGCTCTGTCATATATGAGTCTCCCTTCCGTTTTGAGGTTGTATACGAACCTGTCCGTGGCGCCCTTCAGCTTCACCGTGACATCGACATCCCTTCCGAGCGCCGAGGCAAGTGAGTCGAGCAAGGACAGGTAGTCTGAGGATGCGCAGGTCGAATCGAGGCCGAGGAAAAAATCAACGTCGGACGCATCTGTCTGCTCACCTCGCGAGAACGAGCCAAATAGAACCGCTTTGACCACGCATGGGTAGTCGGAAAACACTGCTCGGGCGCGGCTTGCGGCATCCGCAAGCGTATTCACGGGGATTGATGGGTTCTCGCAATCTTCAACAAGATATTTCAAGGTGGCACCTCCCTTGGTACTATCAGGGTATCAGTTCTATTCTACTTGTTCCCCAACCGTAGGCGGCGAATAGCAGATTTCCGTAGTAATCCTCGTATGCGTTAAACTGTTCCATAGAGAACCACACCATCTCGGTCTACGTCGCATGCGAACTCGTTTCCGGCTTTCAGACCGGCTCTGAACTCATCGACGTTCAGGACGAGAAAGTCCAAGTCGCGAGCGAGTCCCCATAGCTCCCCATCGGCTGCAAGCGAGTATTCCTTAAGCTCACATCCCTCAAGGGCGGAAAGACAGAGAATGTCGTAGTCGCTATATTCATCGGCTTCGCCGCGAGCCCGAGAGCCGTAGGCGATGATGACGATCGGCTCACCAGCGCGCAGGATTCCTTCGATGATGAAGTCGATATCTTCCTGCGAAATCTGAAGGGTGTTTCGCGCCTCTTCAAGTGTTCTCATACTCTATAGCTCCCTACTGTAGATGATGCGTCCTTCTCTATTCAGGTTCTCGATGAAACCGCTCTGGGCTCCGCAGAGAGTCGCCAGCATGTCTACGTCCCGTCCAAGCCTCTCGGCCAAGTCGAGGCCGATGCCGACGACTTCGAAGGCCTTCTTGCTGTCGACCTGGAGAAGCAGGTCGACGTCGGAGGAGCCCGTCTGCTCGCCGCGTACGAAAGAGCCGAACATGGCAGCTTGCTTCACCGAAGGATGGGAGCCGAGTACTTGGCGGACGATTTCCTTGGCCTCGGCGTAGTCCTGAACAGGGGGCGCAGGATTATCGGAATCTTCAACGAGATATTTCAGGGCGGTACCTCATTAAACGGTGGACGTGACAGCATCCTTCGCTGAATCCTATGAAATCACGGCCTGACATAGGCGGCAAATTGGCGGAGCTCGTCATCGTCCATATCGTCGAAGTGCAGCAGCTCCGCCAACGCAGCCCTCTGTTCCATCAGGTACCTGCAGCTCGGAGACTTGGAAATTGTCTCTAAGATGGTCTCGGGAGCAAGAGACGGGAAATCCATGCCTCTGGGGGCAACAAGGGAGATAGGGCCATTCGCTTCAAAATTCTCGGGCGCATGAAGACGGATATCGAAGCCATCGATGGATAACTTGGAAACACCCGCATCCCCTAGACCCCGCAAGACGAGAAAGTCCAACCCGTACGGAACTGCATTACTGTCGATTCCAAGGGCGACGAGCGCGGCCTCGTGGATCGCGACCAAATCGCTTTTATCGATCATCAGTTTCTTGCAAAGGCTCGCCATTATCTCGTTCAGGTGTTCCTTGGTCATTTCGATTCGGGTGAACGACTTTTCGAAGGATTCCCGCTTTCGCTTGAGCTGCTTTCGAAGCCTGTCGATGTTGATGCTTTCAGGTCGCTTGATTTGGTTCCGCTCACAAGCCCATGGATAAAGGTACGTAGCAACATAATCTACACCCCTCCTTGATTCGGTCATCTTACTTGTTGACCCAACCCCAGACGGCTTCGTGGTGGATGGTCTCGGTCCATGCTTCCTGATCGGTTACGGTGACGGTGACCTCCTCATACTTGGGCAGGCATCCGTACTGGAGTCCGTTATCCCAACAATACTCAGAGCAAGCATCTTCGTTATCAAAGAGGGTGCCATCCGTTGCGCGGTATTGGACGCCAACCTTTTTCTTCTGGGTCTCGGTGTGGGTGACGGCGGGGTGGTAGATCTGCTCGTCCCAAGCGGGGGTTACGATTGCCCAGACCTTCTCGGACTCAGCGGGCTTGGAGGGTTTGGAGCTGCCGGATCCCGAGCCGCTGCCGGAGTTGCCGGAGTTGTCGGGCTTGGATGCGGGCTTGTCGGTCTTGTTCGAGCCGGAGGGCTTGGAATCGCCCTTGTTCGAGCTCGAGCCAGAGCCCGAGGACGGCTTCGAGTCATTCTTGTTGGAGCTGGAACTGGAGCCGGAGGGCTTGGATGCGGGCTTGGAATCGCCCTTGCCGGATGAGCCGTTTGCCGCGCCGGCCTGCTGGACGGTGGAGCTGCTGGGTTTGGATACGGGTGCGCTGACCGTGCTGGCGTTCGGGTTCTCGCGCTTGGCCTCGATGAGTTTCTTGGCGGCGGCACGCTCCTCCTCGGGGAGATTTTCGATTGCCGCGTCCACTGCCGCATCGTCGGTCATGTCGACCTTGGTGAGGCTCACCTTGACCGAGGCTCCCTTGCCCTCGACGACGAAATCAACCGCGTCCGGCACCAGCCAGGTGGTCTTGCCGTCCTTGGCGGTGGGGATAGAGGTGACGTTCAGGGCGTAGGCACCCTTCGGTAGGTCGACGGAAGCCTCCTTGCCCGGCTTGATATCCCCCTTGGCGGCGGACTCGCCGTCGGCATCGACGATCTCGTAGGAGAACTCGCCGTCCCCCTCGCTCCAGCCGTCGGCCGTAAGCGTCACGGATGCGGGATAGGTCTTGGAGTCCTTCTTGCCGACGATGGATGCGACGGGTGCGTTGTCGGGGATGTTCACGGCCTCGTGGTTCAGCGATAGGCCGATGCCGAGTGCCGCGACGATGGCGAGCGCTACGCCGCCTGCTACGAGCTTGCGCTTCAGGCCACTCGGACGCCTGGGTGTCTGGGAGTCATCGGCGGTAGCGTCCAGGTCGGGTGCCACGGCATCTTCCAGGTCTTTGGCAAGCGGAAGCTCGGTGGTGACATCTGCGGCGATGGGGTTATCGGGGGTATCCATGAGTTGGGTTTCCTCGTTATCGGCGTTGAGATTGTCGGAGCTGTCGGGGTTGATGTTCTCGGGATTCATGTCGGTGTTCATGGCAGTTTCCAATCTGGTCTAGATATCAAGTGATTATAGGCTTCTGCGGGGACAGGGCTTAGATGATGGCCATGTCGTGGCTGATCGGGCTGTACTGGTAATGGGGCAGGAAGTACTTGAGCGGCAGGCAGCGGCCGTAGGCCAAGCGGTACGACAGGGCTGCACGCTTGTAATGGCGGACGATGAAAGCGTGGTCCTCCTTCAGGCGCTCTACGCGGGCCTTGACGACCTCGTCCTTCAGGAACAGCTCTTGCGGCATCTGGATCATCTCGTAGTGGTCGAGGGAGGCATATTTGTAAGGCTTTCCGGCAAGACGGGTCGCACCCGCCAGGGTCTCGACTGCGCTGATGTAGGCGTGATTCTCCGTGATGAACGCGAAGCCGTGCTTGTCAGGCGAGGAGACGGGGCAGCATTTAATCGTCTTGGTCATGCGCTCCTTGCGCGTCAGATCGGATCTCTTCATCCAGACGGTGGGCATGTGGAGGTCGTTGCCGTCTTCGCCGTAGAGTTTCACGAGAATCTCGCGGCGGTACATCACGCGGTTCACCATGATGCAGAAATCCTCGATCTTCTTGGGCATGTGGCGGCGCCCATGCCTGTAGGCGTACTTGATGGAGCTACGGTCGAAGCGCCACCAAGCATTCGGGTTCGTCTTCGCGTTCCATACATTGAATGCGCGGAAGTGCAGCATCCGCTTGCAGACCATGAAGTAGATATAGGCGAACAGAAGGATGCCGGCCACGTTATAGGGGTCGGAGAGGAAGAGGGTGATGGCTTGCATGGGGCACTCCTTGAAGTCAGCAGCCGCGCGGTCGCTCTGTGCTGGACGCCGCCTCGGTGGCTACCTCGGCGATGCTGTCAAGACTGGGCTGGGCGTGACGTTTCGTATACGGGGAATCATAACCCTGGGGATAGGCGGTGTCGAAGAGATCTGCGTAGGCGTCGAGCGGATTCTCAACTTTCTGCCCGTTGTTGGCCATCCTATCGATCTCGGAACGGAGGGTGTCCATGATGGCTTTCTCGCGGATGAGTTCCAATGAGAGCGTCACATAGCCCTCCTTCAGCCCCTTGCCGTACATGGCGAAGGTGACCCTGTAGAATCGATTCTGGAGCGCCTCGCGCTCGTCATCGGTGGTCATGGAAAACTGGACATCCGAGGACTGCATCGGCAGCACGCTAAAGCGTAGGTAGTCCCCCGTGTTGTAGCCGCGTCCGTTCAGGCGCGTTATCGCCTTGAGGCGACCATCCATCAAAGGGGCCACGAACTGTTCGCGCATATTGACCGTATGCAGCCGGATTTTCGGCTTATTGAAATCTGACATTGTCAATCTCCTGTCCGATGCGTCTTGGGGAAACGCATCTATCTATCGATTACGACTCTTATGATAACAAAAGTATATCACCCCGTCAATATGGATAAGGATTATCGGCCGGCCGTTTGACTTCTTTCGTCCCGTCCGCCTCGATTTCGCGTTCGGTAGATACCTTGATAAATAGATTTGCGATATTAGGGAGGCATCATGCCGAAAAACGATAGCCAGAACACCACTCTGCTCGGCGGATTCGACTTTCTGAAGAAACTCGGATTGGGTCGCGTGAAGAGAATCGATCCGGTCGATTCCGATCTGCAGACCGTGCAAAAGGGACAAGTCATCGGCATCGTCTCGAAAGACCGAAAGGATAAAATCGAGAAGACGGTCATCAATATCCCCTACTCGAGTGTCATCTCCTCCACGGCTGCGGTGCGTCGAGACGGGACACCCGTGACGAGCCGATATGGACAGGAGATGTCGCGAATCGTGATCCGCCTGCCGCGCAAGATGGAGCTGGATGGCTACAGCATGGACGGGCTTCGGGTCGAGATCATCAATCCCGACAAGTACCTCGAGCGGGCGGAGAAGACGGGTATCCTCCAGGCCTCCTTCAACGACTCGCGACCCTTGAAGCTCAGCGGCTTCAAGGACGGTCGCGCCATCGAGCTGACCGTGGGGCAGGATAAAATCGGGACTTTCGTCTCGAACCTCGAGAAATGCTGCGAAGAGCTCATCAACATCCCGAAGAGTAAGGATGCAAAGACATTTGATAGAGATGCCGATGTGCCCGCGGCCTCGGCGAGTCGGAAACCTGAAAAGCTGGCGGTCGCGAGCGCATTGGGTGCGACCCGGGCCGATGAGAAGAAGACCGATCCGGGCAAGACGCCCTTCAATGGGCAATATCTCGGAACCAGGAAGATCGATAAGGATGTCGCGTTCGACAATCCGAAGGTCATCATCCCGTACGGCAACATCGTCGACAGCGAGACCATGACCGATAAGGACGGTAAGACGAAAACCAATCAATACGGTCAGGTGCTCAATTCGGTTACCTTCTCGGTGCCTCATGGCGTCGCGGTCGATGGCTACGGTCTCGGCGGCTTTACCGCCAAGGTGGTCGTAGTAGACAAATACCTCGACCGCGCCGCGAATGAGGGATCTCTCCAGATTATGCTCAATGGAAGGTATGACTTGAAGCTGTCCCGTGACGATGGCGGTAAGAATACCTATGTGACCATCGGGCGAGACAAGATCGGGGAGTTTGCCAAAGCGCTCCGTGAGAAGTCGAACACCGCGCACGAGGACAATAAGAATAATAAGAATAATAAGAAAAAGGAAAAATCTCTTGATGAGATGATGGGCGACAAGAATGAAGAGGCCTCCCTCATGGAGGCAGGTGCCGCGACAAGGGAGGCTACAGATAGAGAAACTGCCGACAGGTAGTGCGTTTTTTCTATCGGTTCAGGGATGGATAGACTTTTTCAAGTTTGGCGATGAGCCCCTTCACGGCTTCAATCGCAGCCGCCGGCGTTGCGTAGACCGACCAGATACCGGAGAGGAACACGGCTCGCTCGGTCGCGAGGTCGAAGGCAGCCTGCTCCTGCTCCGTCTCCAGCTCGATGCCGTCGGGGCCTGAAATGGAGAACGCCACGGCAACCTCCTGATTGGTGGGACCCGTGCAAATCGGGACGGCGTTTACCACCAGCGTGCGCATCGTGTCGCGATCGAGCGACGCGCTTGCGAGGTAGTCCTCGTCCGACAGGTTGGGACTCAGTACGCCGTCCAGTTCGTCCTCGATAAGCGTGATCGCCTTGTCCCTTTGCAGCTTCTGGTCAAGAATGCCATCGCCGTACTTCTTGGCCGCGTCCATCGAGTCGAACCGCTGGGCGAACAGCTCGCAGGCGGTGTCGCCCTCGAGGATTCCCAATTCGAATGAGCCGTCTTCCGCCTGCTCGATGCGGGCGACAAGGGAGCAATCATCCGCCGTGCGGTAGGGCACAATCCCGTCATCAATCCAATTGCCATCGTTCATGTCCGATTCCTTTCGCTTCAGCCCCAGCAGCCAATCCGCTGAGACATCCAGTTCCTTACAGATTTTGTATAGGACGACCGTTCCCGGCAGGCGCTTTCCCTTCACATAGTGCGAGACACTCGCCTGCGTCGCCCCAATCCTTCTGCCCAGCTCGCGCTGAGAGATGCCTTTGGCCGTCAAGGCGCGTTTCAAGCGCCTGTGCAGCCGGTTGGGTTCAATCTCGACCATTAGCTACTCCAAAGAACCTCCTGAGCCTCGTCCAGAAGCGCCGTCATGGCATCCTCCTCCGACTTGTACCCGTCAACGAACTCTTTCATCGGTCCGGCATTCCAATACCCGGAGCGCGTCGTTGAGCGGATATACGGACGCCACACAACGGAACCATCGTCCCGATTCTCCCTCTCGATGAAACCGGTGGTTACCCGCTCGGCGTTACCCGTGAACTTGAAAACCATGTGCCCATAGATGGTCCTCGTCGGTTCGACTAGGACCACTCGGGAACAGCGCGGCGTTTTCTTTTGAATCATCATGTATCTCCTTTATATTATTAGGGGGCGTTTGGCCTGCTCGAGGTAGGCAACGAGACTCCAAGGCTCTTTCATTGCCGCCGCTTGACAGCGCTCCTGACATTCCGCCCATTCCTCGTTATTCATGAGCGCGATACCGACCTGCTCGCCTCGTTTCGTGAGAAACATCAGGTAGCCATCGGTTACCACTTTGCGGGGAACCTCGCAGATGCGGGCTTTCCTCTTGTTGTTCGTCCCGTACATCAGCTGGGACGACAACACCGACCATTCCCCTGCCCCATGTCGGCGCATGCCTTTCGGTCCGTCATAAAGCCTATCCTCGGCGAGGAATACGACGCGGTCGCCTAATGCTACTCCGAAGCCCTCGCCATCCTCTCGCTCTTCCCAGCCCTCTCCTGGGCGCACGGTCAGCTTGTCTGCGAATAGCCAGAGATGGGAATCCACGGGACACCATCTATGCTGCTGTTCGTTGTAAACCTTTACGAACGACATCATGATCCGGTCGATGGGGGCATCCGGGTCATCGGTGGCGAAGCGGACGTCGGTGGCGATGCCGCTCAAGATATGGGCCTTCACCTTAATCGCACCGTCGGAAAAATAGCTCGTTCCGTTGTCTATCGCATCGCGAGTGCTTTCCGATTTGATTCGCAGGTTCTGAAGCGCGATGTTGCGCAGCGCCCACTGATACGCGAGAGCCTCGCGCGGTTTGAGAATCGGACGGTCGAGAAATGCAAAGCCCTCGTCGATGGTCTGTGCATGGGCATCCGATTCAAGGCAGCGACCGATGATCTTGTTCGAGTTGCGCTTGGTCTTCTTCTTACTCATCATGGGCCTCCTTTCTGGGTCCCACCTCGTAAAATTTCGTGCTCGTGGGGACGAACAGCATGTCGATCTCGCCTGTGGGGCCGCTGCGGTTTTTCGCGACCGACAGGATGACCTGCCTTGAACCCGATTTTTCGTCCGTGATTTCGTCCGGGTCGCGTGACAGGAATAGGACCGTGTCCGCGTCCTGCTCGATGGATCCCGACTCGCGAAGATCCGATAGGCGCGGCAGGCCCGGGTGGGCTTCGGCCTGGCGGCTCAACTGCGCCAGCGTGACCACGGGGACGCCCAGCTCCTTGGCGAGCACTTTCAGGCGGCGGCTTATTTCGCCGACCTCGACTGCACGGTTTTGGTACTTGGTGCCATCTGATACGGACGAGATGAGCTGGAGGTAATCGATCACAATCAGCCCGCGCTCTGCGCCGCGCATCATGCGGGCGGCGGTCGCGCGGATGTCCCCTATCGTGACGCTCGCCTTGTCCTCGATCTCGATGTCGTTGCCGGGGATATCGCAGCAGGCGGCCGCGATGGCATCCCATGAAGCCTTGGGAATGGTTCCCATGCGGAAATGGGAAATCGAGACGCCTGACTCAGCGCAGATGATTCTCTGGGCAAGTTCCTTGCCTGACATTTCGAGCGAGAAGATGCCGACCTTCACACCCTGGCGGGCGGCATTGAGCGCGAGGGTGAGAGCGAATGAGGTCTTACCGACGGCCGGCCTCGCGCCGACTACGATCAGCTGGCCTGCTCGCAGCCCTGCCAGCATCTCGTCCAGGGTTGCAAAGCCCGTGTTCACGACGGTGGAGTCCAAGGGGACGCTATCGAGGTTTCTGGCCTCGTCCACGGCTGCGGTGAGGAACGATGAGATGTGCCGATAGGGGCGCATATCGCGGCGCTCGGCCACCTGCGCGATCGAGCCCTCGACCTTCGAGACGAATGCCTTCATATCGGTCGGGGTCTCGTAGGCCTCGGCCTCAATCTCGTTCATCGCCGTCACGAGCGACCTTCGCCTCGAGGCATCGATGAGGCGGTCATATGCGGTCTGCCAGGACAGCAGTGGCATGTCGGACTCGAACATACGCCCGACGGTCTGCTCCCCGCCCGCGGCATCCAGCTCACGGTTGGATCTCAGGTAGTCGAGCAGGGATACGTCGTCAATCGGGTAGTTCGCCTCGTGCATGGCGCGGATGGCGCGGAACAGCGCACGATGGTCAGACTTGACGAAATCATCCTCGAGCAGCATCGGGAGAACGTCCTCGCGAACGTCCTTCGATCGCATGCAGGCCGTCAGGACAATCGTCTCCTGCTGCGGGGCAATGATGGAGCTTGCCGTTTGGGCTTTAGTTTCTTCGGTTTCAGTCGGCATGACGCGCACCATTTTGGAAACGGGATGCACGCGAACCGTATTGATTCTGGGGCATGTTGTCATCTTCCTGTTCTACAAGGCGCTTGGGGTACGCCTTGGTCGATATTAAGTATAACAGAAAGATAATGCGCCGTTAATCCAAAAAAGGAATAACGGCGCACCGAAAGGAGGTCACCAGTAATTGTAATACAAAAAAGACGCTTTCACTGAAAGCGTCTGGGGATTTTGTTTTTGGAATTGCGATTTGAAAAAGGAGATCACCTCCCGGTTGGCGTTCAAAACCAACCGAGAGGATATACTCCGCGAGTGATCCATCCTATGGGATGAATCCTCTTACCCAAACAGAGTGCCATTCATTGGGGTGCTAGAATCCCCTACTCGTTCGGTGTTTTACATAATAGGCGTGATTCCACATATGCGTAATGGGAATCTACGATTCATAAAGTGGCGACAATTGGCGGAGCGAGGGGACGGCTGGGCTTTGAGGCTCAATCGGGGAGAACGGATCCTCCGCAGCGGGAAAGACAGGGCATAAGGGCTATTCCTCAAAATTGAGAAAATTTCGATTTTGAGGAATAGCGGGGGGGGGGTTAGGTTC
>NZ_QSKB01000017.1:0-46847 GCF_003469085.1 Collinsella sp. AM29-10AC | reverse complement strand
GTTGAGGAGCAGGGGGGGGGGGGGGGTTAGGTTCGACGCATGAGCGCCGGATGAGAGGGATGAAAAGGAGGATGAGAATAATAACAACTAGCCGTACTGCGGGACGCCAAGGAAGGCGTCCCGCTTGCCGTTCGGGAAGTATTAGCTGCGTGTTTTGGGATGCCGCTGCGGCACGTTGAGAGCTGATTGGCCCGCTGCATCGTACGCTCCTGCGTGCAATATCAATTCCCATACGAAGGGAGTGTCGCGTATGCATGCAGCGGCAATTAACCTTCGGGGGGGGGTATCTCCTAGGAATACCCGTCTCCGAGGCCAATCGATTATCGAGTACGTACTGATTATCGCCCTCATCGGCCTGGTTATCGTGTTCGCGGGGCCGCAGGTCTCCGGCGCCATCAGAAACCAATTCAACCAAGTCACCAACACGGTCGACTCCGGCGCCGACGGGGACAGCTTCATGAGCGCGGAGGAAAAGGCCTACCGCGAGGCGATGAAGACTGTTGCCCAGAAAGAAGCCAAGGACTGGACGCTCGACGAGCAGAAGGCCGCGGCCACCGACATCGCCAAGAACGGCACTTCTTCTGTGGTCTACGCCAAGGCCAAGGCCGCCATGGATGCCGGCACTAAGTTTTCGATGAAGCTGACGAACGGCAAGATGATGCAATATCGCATCATCGGCATCAACCACGATGACTTGGCCGACGGTAGCGGCAAGGCGGGCCTGACGTTCCTCACTACCTCGACGACCATCAGCTCCCGTATGAACGCCACGAGCACAAACGCCGGCGGCTGGGAGAAGTCGGAGCTTCGCCAGAAGATGAACTCCGGCGAGATTTGGAAACTCATGCCGTCCGACCTCCAGTCGAAGGTAAAGTCCGTCACCAAGCTCACGAACAATGTCGGCGGTGCCGAAAAGAATGCCGCCGTCACGGCGACCTCCGACAAGCTGTTCCTGCTCAGCTACTCCGAGATGGTCCCCACCTCCTACTGGGCATCCAGCTATCCCTGGACTTCCTCCGAGGGTACCCAGTACGAGGCGTTCAAGGGCAAGGTGACGAATAACTATTCGGCCAATGAATCCCTGAAGATTGGTAGCAATTGGTGGGAGCGTTCGGTGGTTCCTAACACCCTTTCCACGTCCTTTCTCTTTGTCCATGACAACGGTCAGCCATCGTCCTTTGGCGGCGCTCCGGACGTCATCAATGTCTGCCCCGCCTGGTGCTTCTAATCCCAGCTGTTAAGCCCGTACCTCCCCGCACGAGCTTTCTTTTGGCGATGCTGTTCTAGTGATGACGGGGCGGCAATATGCTCTTCTTGATTCGGTTGCCGAAGTTGGAATTCGTAAGATATGATGCCAAATGAAAGCGGCGCTTCCGTATGTTGTATCGAGAGTACGGGAGTGTCGCTTTCGGCTATATCGTCCTGTTTTCGATGGTTTCCGTCGAGCTTTGAACTATAACGGCTGCCGCTCCACAGGCGTCAACCGTTCAATCCGAGCCAAAAATAAGGCCGGGGTTGCAGCCCGGCCTTTGCAAGTTGAAATCCGCATCGCCCGCGTAATCGGTTAGCCACCTGCGCGGGGTCCGCTTCTTTCAACCAGAATTCTACTCGGTGGTGCGGCTCTCATGCAAGCACTCCAACGTTTCCATCGAGTGGTGCAGCCACCTCGTGGTGAGCTTGCTGTCGGGGTTCTACCGAAAGTACCGCAGCCTAGCGGCCTACTACCCCATCGAGCTTCCCAAGGAGTAAGCAAGGTCGTTGCGAATACGCACCTGGCTTGCCTTAGCCGTGAATGAGGGACGATTTTATTGCTGGCCGATTCTGTGGAAGCAGACACAGGAAAGAGGGCTTAAATCGGCCCTCATTCGGTTTTTTGGGGGGGGGTGCGGATGCCCCTCCCCCGCTTTCGGGTATTGACTCGATTCATAACGAGCCTAGAATGAAATCAATTGCGGTGGAAGCCTTTGGGCGACACCTGGAGGGGGCTGATGCGTCGGCCCCCTTTTCTTTTGGAGGTTTTTTCGGATATTCCTGAAAAAACCTAGGGAGCGGGATCGGGTCTATATTTCTATACCCCTTAGGCGGTTCAGTCGGGCATCGAGCCAGCAGTACGCATCCTATCCGGCCAGGGTATATCTTCTCAAAAAAATGTGCTCGGATGGCGAAGGGAGAAAGAGATAGCCCGGCTGGCACCGAGCTATCAATTCGACTGCACCTGCGTTGCCCGCGTTCCGAAAGTGTGACTACCTGAGGAGCGGGTTTCGCGGCACAACCTGATAGTAGCATTCGATTAGCCATCTTCGCAAACTATCAGTCTATCTTCTAGTCTATGTTTCGGCAGGATACTGAGCGTCCTGCCATTGAGCGGTCAACATGCTCGGCCAATTCTATTTCTGTCCCACGGTCTCTTCGCGAGCCGTCTGCCCGACAAACTGATAGGCAGGCAAGACAGCTTTAGGAGGCGCCATGGGAAAAGACAAGCACGTCATCTGGACGAACGATTCTTCGACTCGAGAAAGCGAGAAGAAGTACATTAAGGGTGACTGGATCAATGAGGTCCGCGCTAAACTCGGTTTGGGCGACTCGAATGAGACTTGGGTTCCATCGAGCCTTGTTGGCGCCGTCAAAGAGGCGGCCATCGATGCCGCCATCGAAAAGGCAGTCAGTCGCGATGAGAAAACCATCAATTTCGTCGAGGCCTATCGCGAGTTCGCCCAGAAGGAGAACATCGAAAATATCATCGATGAGCGGTTCTATGACGAGTTGGACGAGCGAGTCTATGAGGACAATTCCGACTGGCGAGACTGCGAGGTTGCGAACCTTTCAGGTATCGATATACATAAGTCCATCCCTCTCATCAAAGACGGTGACGATGGGTACAGATTTCTCGATGAGTACAACCCATATCAAATAATTGGAGCTATCAACGACGCCGGCGATCTGATTGAGGCTCTCTATAAAAAGATGAACGGAGACACTATCGAGTTGTCGGTCAAGGACGGAGAATTGATCGTAAGCGAGTCCGTGGGATACGTCGGCGCGATGGAAGACCATATCGTCAAGCTCGTCGATGCGAATTTCGTAAACGAGATCGAAAATCTCAGTGGCGATGAGGTGGACAATCTCTACAGCGAAAACGGGTTCAGCACGAAGACCGCGATCAGTGATGTAATCGTAGCCCTTGCGGAAAAGCAAGGTCATTTGCAGGACATCGTGCCTGCAATTTGCGAGGTCTATGGCTGGGCGGTCGGCAATGCGGAATCACAGGAGGCCGGCGAGTCGCTCGATGAGATCTGCGATGCGAAGAGCGCCGAGGCGGAGTTCGAGCAGGAGGACTGCGAGGAGATTTCTGGCGAGCAGGATAGAGGTTAGGAATTTCGGTGCCGTGCCGTGCCGTGCTGGGGAGTTCTTTAGGGGCTCCCCTTTTTGTTGTGCGGAGAGATGTCTCAGACAACCGCAAGCGGGCAGTTTGGCACCGCTTGCGGTTGTCTTGGCCTCGCGATGGTTACAGCCGCGGCATGTTCTTGTAGACACCCTGGCGGTGGCCGACTCTCACGACCTCGATGACGGCCTTTCCGTCTTCAATCCTTCCTAGGATGCGGTAGACGCCGACGCGCCAGCGCCAACCGGAATCGGTTCCCTGAAGCTGTTTTCCGTTCGGTGCGCGGCGCGGGTCGTCGCACCCGTCTAGGTTCTCCTGAACCCAAGACAAGATAATGAGGCGCTGTTTCTTCGGGATGTTGAGAAGTTGCTTGGTCGCCGCCTTTGACCACACGACGCTGAAGCTCATTCGGCCTCCATGGCCATGCGCAGGACCTCATCCATCGAGTAGCGGGTGCCGTTATCTTCCGCCAGCGCCTCGTTGTATGCCTTGATGTCGGCCGCCTCCTCGACCTTGTCGAGGGCGGCGCTCCTCACAAACTCGGAAAAGGACATGCCGAGAACGCTCGCATAGGACTGGATCCAGTCCTTCTCGCCCTCATCGAATCTGATAGCTGTTGCACTCATGGCCATGGCCACTCCAATCAAAGTATTACAATGTAGTACGATGATTATACCCATTGCTTAGGGCAAAATCATTGTGAAGTGCCATTTGCTGAGATGCTAGAATAGCAGCAGCACCGACCGTCATGGCCCGCCCTAGCAGAGTGCCATTCATTGAGATGCTAGAATGGAAAAGTAAGGAAACGGGAAAATCATTGAGCCCTAGCAGAGTGCCATTCATTGAGATGCTAGAATCTCTGAGCTCATCGGGGCTATTCGTAAGTCGCCCTAGCAGAGTGCCATTCATTGAGATGCTAGAATAGGGAAAACGCCGGGTACAGGGGGCGCGTAGCCCTAGCAGAGTGCCATTCATTGAGATGCTAGAATCTTTCATTGTGCCAGTAAGGAGCACAATGAGCCCTAGCAGAGTGCCATTCATTGAGATGCTAGAATTGGTGGTCTTGAGCTCAGTAGACATAAAAAGCCCTAGCAGAGTGCCATTCATTGAGATGCTAGAATACCCTCTGCCGAAAAAGCCCCTTTAGCAGGGGCTTTTTCATTTTCAAATTTTGTAAAACGATATTTGGCACCCATAAATGCCTTTCAAGAAGGCCGTTTTTCAGGGAAATATCAGCGGAATACAGCTTCGAATTATCGTTTTTTCGGATGATAATCGCCATTCCGCTCCGGCCTTCCTTCCCTGTTTTTGGAAAAATGCTCAATCAAATATGGTGCATTGGTGAATAAAACCTGCCAATTCGGCAATAACAATATCGATTAGTTGTCTACATACGTAAAGACCCCGTCCATATCTCATAAGATACCAGAAAACGGAGCCACCTATGTTATTGACGGTTACGATCAGCACTCCAAAGTACCTTTGCGTTCAGGACAATAACCTTGTCATCAAGGAACGCCATGAGGATAAAGTCCTCGATAAAATACCTCTATCCGACATCTGGGTCATCATAATCGATAACCCCCAAGTTTCGATCACGGCTTCTCTTATGGGGCAAGTCAATGATGAAGGTATTGGCATTCTTTTCTGCGGCTCCAACCATATGCCCAACGGTCTGGCACTCCCGATAGGCGCACATTCAAGGCATGCGGAAATCGTGGAGCATCAGCTCACCATCTCGAAACCGCTCAGAAACCAGCTCTGGGCAAAAATCGTCCGCAGGAAAATTGAGAATCAGGCGCGTTGTCTTGAGTTATGCGGTGGGGATCAATCTGATGTCAAAAGACTCCTCGGATATGCCAGGGATGTTCGAAGCAACGACAAGACCCAAATGGAGAGCGCCGCTGCGGGTGCATACTTCCCCAAACTACTTCCCTATGGAACGCGCAGGGAAGGCCCCATGACCGCGCCGCTGGATTTCGGCTATGCAATTTTGAGATCTGGTATCGCGCAGTGCGCGGTATCACACGGTTGGCTCGTTTCGCGCGGTATCCATCACCACAATGCCGAAAACGCTTTCAATCTGGTTGATGACCTTATCGAACCGTTCCGAGCCGCCGTCGATCTTCTGGTGGTCAAGGAGAACATCTTGGGTCCTCTATCGAGGATGAACAAGGATACCCTGACGAAGGTCACGTCGGTTATCGTCTTGGTGGACGGTAAGGAGATGCCCATTCAGATGGCTATCGACGTCTATTGTGAATCCCTGAGAAGGGCGGTCGAGCTGAAGGATTCGGATCAGCTCCTGCTGCCCACACTTATCGGTTTGGAAATGGCTACACCGGACAGTCTGAGAACGAGAGGCAGGCTATGAGAATCATGAGACTCTTGGTGATGTTCGATCTCCCCACGAAGACGAAATCCAACAAGGATGCCTACATCAAGTTCAGGCGTTTTCTGGAAGATGATGGCTATATCAGGGAGCAGAACAGCATCTACTCGCGGAATCTCCTCAGCAGGGCATCTGCTGAGACCCATACGGAGCAGCTTAGGAAAAACCTCCCGCCGGCGGGTCATGTCGTGGCGATGCAGTTCACCGAGAAGCAGTACGTTGACAGGGAGATTCTCGTCAACACCGGAACCTCGAACTCCGGCGGGAATGAGACACCCGGAACGCAGCTCTTCTTGACGTTTTAGTAAGAAGGGGAAGGCGCTTCAGCGCACTCCCCTTCTTAAGACTGTCTGTTATCGGCTAGCAACTGGCCGCTCGATCGGTGAGGAATTCGAGCCAGCAGAGGCCTAAGCAATCCTCTTGCATAATCTTCAGCCCGTCATTCCACTTTGACAGGGTCGGGAACCTCTCGGCCGCGAGCGGGCCAGTTTTCTGGAAGGAAATTTCCCCTCTTGCGTAATACATCTTTACTGTGTTGACGGAAATGTCGTAGGAATGCAAACGACCCACCAGGCCGTCCTGTGCCAAAACGTCTCCCGGCTTCAAAAATAGTGTCTGTTCGTCTCCAGTCAGTGGAATCTTCTCCCAGTAGTCGATTGAGAGGTCTTTCGAGAACTTCCTGATGAACGGTTTTTCCGCCTTTCGCCTTTGTACATCGATGTAGTAAAGGGGGTCTAGAAGCCAACGTGAGGTCGATTCGTTATAAACGGCAAGCAAGCCGTACTGTCCATCGTAGGCTCTGGCAGTCCCTTTGCCATCCTTCCATGCGGTAGTGCAGGGGCCCAATGCGCCCTTTTTCTTCTTGATGAGGTCTTTGCCCTTCTCGTCGACTCCCCTGTAGGAATAGGCGTTCTCCTTGAACAGCGCTCCCGTGGCAGTGCGGGTCGGTGAATAGGTCGGCACGATGCACGGAATCCACGCATCGACTTGATTTTTGAACTCGGGATAGGGCAATGAGCGGTTCAACAGGCGGTCGGCATCTCGGTGCGTGGCGTGTTCCTCGCTGATGAGGGCGATGCTCTTGACGACCGAGGGCGTGCAGGCGGCAATCACCGCGGCGTCGACGGCATGATGGCGGTCATCGTCTCGGTCCTTCTTACCATCCTCATCGAGGATTCCGATACGCCAAACTCGGCGCATGAGACCCGTCGCCGCGCCCGAGACGCAGAAGACGTGTCTGCGCCCGTCATCGGGAAATGGAAGGCAGTCGGTGAGCCATTTCGCGACATCCTTGGACATGTAACGGGTGTCGTTCAGGTTTCGGCTGATGAAGGTATCGAGGTTATTCGTGAAGTTCTCTTCCTTCAACTTCGCGAGCTTCGAAGAATAGTAGTGCTTCGGGTCCTTGCCTTTTGCCCAGACATTCATACGAATGCAGAACTCGTCCCAGTTCGGCGCGGTCGGCTCGCCCGAGGTCATCCACTCGTAGGGCGTGCGGTTCGCCTTGTCGCGGTTCGATTTCGTCAGGACGAGAACGTTGTTGGTCTTCGAGTTGTCGCAGGAACGGGAGAACGGAAGGACGTGGTCGATCTCGACATAGTCCTTTTCCGTCAGCATGCGACCGAAGTCAATCCCCTGCCCCGTGTAGGGGTCCTTTCCGCCCTGCTCGTTATAGAGCCGAACCTTCTCTAAATCCCTGCCCTTCACGTGGGCGGAATCGGGAAGACCGAAGAATTGAACGATATCGTCCTTGGCTTTCTCGTTTGTCCTTCGGTTGAAGATGTTCCCGCTCGTGATGATTTTCTTCTCGTGCTCAGTGTGCTTCAGGTCGTTTGCCACCTCGACGCGAATCGTGTCGGGTAGACCATAATGCCTGATAATCGAGTTGATGATTCGGCGCAGCTGGGCGCAGGAACGCAGGACAACTGGGTTGGTGCAGATTGGGGAATAGCTCGAATAGGGTTTCAGGAAACCATTATCGGGCGCGTTGCGCTTGGCTGCGAGTGCCTCACGTGCGTCATACAGCCCCGTTGCGACCTCGGCATCGTAAAGGCGCTCGATCTTCGTGTCCTCGAACGCATCACGGAGCATCCGGAGCGCCTTCAAGCTCGTCGAGCCGTATCCGGTGAACAGCTTCGAGCCATAGGGCAGCTCGAGAAGCGCATCCATGTCCTCTTTCGTAAACCCGTCGGTGCGCTCGGCGATACGGGTGGCGAAAGATTCGGATGAGGATGCAAACGTTGCGGCGGCGCATACCTCATCGGCGAGGTCGATATCATCGTGCAGGCGATTGAGCAGGGCTGGGTTCAGGGCATGGAGTGTCGAGCAGAGCGCGTTCCATGCGGGAATCTTCACGCAGGCATCTTTCGCCTCGTCGGATTGGCGGATGCCGGCGAACGTGGCGGTATCGGCAAGGTCGAGCTTCTTGCGCAGCTGCGACCATTTCAGCGGCTTTGGATTCTTGGAGACCTTGAACAGCTCGTGGACTATCTGGTTGCGCACTGCAGGCGCAATCTGCGTAGCGGGACCGCCGATATGCTCAATCTTGACGTTCGCGAGCGTCTGGTAGGCACGGACCATCTCGGACGAGATGGATGATTTCGGTCCGCGCTTGACCGGCTCGCCGAGGTAGGTGCAGTAACCGACCTTGGAGTAGATAATCCGGTCGCGTTTGGTCGTATCCGTAAGCCAGCGCAGGGCGACGAGATACTCCCCTTCAAGCGATTCGGTGGCAAGTTCGTTTCCCAGCTCGCGCTGATGGCGGAAAATGGTATGAACCTCGTCCACCACCATGTCGATATCGATGGTATGGGAGTAGTCATTTTGGCGGTTGCGGATTTTCGTCTGCGTTATGAGGTATTGGGCGAACGTCTCGTAGCCGTTCGCTTCCATAATCTCGGCGTTGGCTTCCAGGGCCTTCTTCACCTTGCCGGCATCCTTGTCGTTGTCGGCTTTGCCATGATCGATATAGCCGCGGCGGGAGGCGAAGCCGTAGAGGATACGGGCGAGCTCGCGGCAGGAAAGAACCTCACTCAGGCCCTTCACGCGCAGTTGGATGTTGTCCCGTTCGCCCTTGCGTACGGAGAACCATTCGGCGTCCGCGCCCTCGGGAATGACGCCGTGCGCTATCAGAATCTCGCGGATATGCTTCTTCCTCGCCGCGCGGCGGGCGATGTTACGGCGCTGCGACCTCGCCTGACGCCTCGTAGATGCAAGACTCGTCTGGTCTTTCGGATTTCTCGGGCAATCGAACAGATGGGTTGCCATGAGGACGATCTCTTGGTTCAGTCCGTCCATGAGGCAGATTCCGATATCGGCGATTCCCATGTCGATGCCGAGAACCAACTTGCGGGGCTTGGAGCTGAATTGCTCGCGCGACATCAGGGCCGTCTTGACAAGCTCGGGGTCGAATCCGCTCTCGCGTGGGTCTGCGAATGCTGCCATATTCACTTCCTGTCTTCTTGAAGCGCTTGGGGAACGCTTGCCGGTACATCAATAATAGTATAGCCTCCCGTAACGGCGGAAGGCTATATCAAGGTAAGGTTTTACGGCCGAATATCAATTGAAATCGACAACGGGGACGTTTGCCGCGGACGGTGCGGCTTTGTATTGGGCAACGCTGTCGAAACCGAAGGGTTTTGCGATGAGGTTCATCGGGAAAGAGGTCACCTTCCTGTTGTAGCCCGCAACGTCATCGATGTAGCGCTTGCGCTCGACCGAGATTCGGTTCTCCGAACCCTCGAGTTGCGTCATCAGGGTCTTCACCTGCTCGGAGGAGGCAAGTTCGGGATAGTTCTCCTTGACGGCGTTCAGAAGAACGGTTGTCTGGGCGTTCAGCTCGTCGTCTGCGGCGAGTTTTTCCGCCTGGGTGTCGGATGTCTCGAACTGCTTGCGGCTTTCGGCGATCGACTTGAAGATCTCCTGCTCGTTTTGCATTTCGCCCTTCACGGATGCGACGAGGTTCGGGATGAGGTCAGCACGGCGCTGCATCACGTTCTCTACTTGCGCCCAGTCGGCATCGACGGTCTGCCGTGAGGCATTCAGGGAGTTATACATCCCGCCGCCGATTGCCATCCCCAAGAAGAGGATTACGACGATGGCAAATGCCGCCACCATCCACGGCTTCAGCTTCGGTGTTCCGGGTCGATTGTCTTTGGATTCCATTTCGTGTCTCCTGTTCTGTGAATTACTGTTGCGATGCTGGACGGATTGTTACCAGCTGCCCGAAGCGCCCCCGCCACCGAAATGGCCGCCGCCTGACCGGTGGGAAGAGTGTGAAGAGCGATAAGAGGATGAGCTGTGCGAGTGATCTGTGCGGGAGGAGGAATCGCTGACATAATTCGAGTTGCGCGGATTTGGCATCGCAATCGCCAACACGATGATGCCGATAAAGAGGATCCACGCAATCACGGTCGCGGCCAAATCGGGCTGTTCCTCATCTTGTGCGTTATCGTTGAAATAGGTACCGCCATCGATGTCGGGTTGAATTGCGTTTGCCACGTCCCGCGCGAGGTCTTTCACGCCGGCTTTGATGTCGCGGTCTCGGTAATAGCCGTGGGCGCTGTCGAGAATCTTCGCGCAGACCGAATCCGTCAGCCTGTCCTCGAGACCGTATCCGACCTCAAGCCTATCCTGGCGGGTGTTTTTCACGAACGTGTAGAGTACGCCGTTGTCCTTTTCGGAATCACCCGCGCCGATACGCTGCGCCTGCTCAATCGAATAGTCCTCGATAGTCTGAGCTAGCGGCAGGCTGTCGATAGTCACTACGTAGAGCTGTGCGCCATCTGCTTGGCTCTCCAGCGTCTCGTTTAGCTGCGTCAGGGTGTCGGCAACGGATGAGTCCAGGACATCGGCACCATCGTACACATAGGGTGAATCGGGCGTGAAAGACGGCTGACTCGCAGAACTTGCCGCAATAGATGACCACGCCGTAGCGGCGAGGATAATCGCCAAGAAAGCAATCAGAAATGTTTTCCAATGCCTGCGTAAAAAAGAGGACCTGCGAATCGGAAATTCATCGCCCTCCGAGTAAGTCCAGACTTTGATCTTCACTTCCCTACCTCGCATCCTTCAGCAGGGTCAGGGTGTCGGTGGAATCAATGGTTTGCAGGTTCAATTTAGTTGCGTACCAAGGCGCCGATGCGGTCGAGACGATGTAATAGTCGAAATCGCCGGAAGCGAGGTAGGACAGCCTTGCTTTCTTGGATTGCATGCCGTCCACGTAGTCACGGTATGGGGAGACGACTCCCGCCGCACCCTTATCGTCCCAGAGCTCGGGTCGCAGGTCGAAGGGAACTTTCATCCCCTCCCACTCCAGGTAGTTGTATATGACGGGATCCTCGGCGTATACGACGGGGTCGTAGATGCCGCTTTCGGCAATCTCCTTCACAAGGGAATTTGCCGAGCGTTCGGAGGTCTGCCAGCAGGACTGTCCGCCGTTCGCGGCACAGACACAGCAGTTCGCAACAAGCGGGCCGATTGCGGCAAGGAGGGCAATCAAGGCAGCAGTTTTTGCCGCATGGTGCGATTTAGATGCGGAAGGGTCTTCGATTCCCGTCAGCAGGCTCGCGAAGGCGAGGGCGGATGCAACCGAGAAGATCCAGACGTTTCGCCAATGGAGCATCGTCGCGACCAAGGCGGCGATGAGGATGACCAGCAGCGGGGCATCGATCCGTTTGCGCCAGATGGCGGCGGCAAGTGCTGTGGGAATGAAGCCGACCGCGAAGAAAACGACGCAGAACCCGTTCGTCGCCTCGAAGGCGGGCTTCATCTCCGATATCACATTTCCGTAAGATGCAGCACCCATCGAGTCGATCACGTAGCGGACGCCATCGACGCCGTACGGGTTCACGAAAGCGGCGAGAAGCATCGCAGGCAGGGCGATGGTTAGCGGGAAGATCTCGGCCAGCATCTCATCGGGAGTGGTGGTTTTGAATTCGGATAGGTCACGGGGCAAAAGGAAGCACCCAGCGAGGAAGACATCTAGGAACCACATGGCCGATTGCATGTTCACGTGCAGTATGGTGATCGCGGGCAGGGCGATGAGATAGCGCCAGTCGCCGGTACGCTTCCAACGAGTGCAGACACCGACAGTCAAGCACATGCATGCCATCGACCATGCCGTAGGACGGACTGAGATGTAGATTCCCGCCCCGAAAAGGGCTAGGCCGATGCAGAACAGCAGGCGGGGCAAAGTCAGGCGTTTATCGCCGAATCCTTGGATTGCAAAGGCCAGCGCGAGGGCAACGACGGCGGAGAGGAGGACCTGATAGAGTATCGTGCCGGCATATCCTGCCAGGGTATACGAACCGTATAGCAGCACATCGTGGAGCCACTGCTGGACGACAATCGGCCTGTAGGACGCCAATGACCAAGGGTTGGTGTACGGGATGCCGTTCTCGACGATTTGCTTTCCCGTTCCGAGCAGGAACCAACCATCAGAGTCATACGATCCGTTTCCCTGCATGAGAAAGCCTGCAGTAGACATGACGCAGGCAAGCAGAATGAGGAACAGGCGGTCGCGCTTCCCGTCTTGCATGAAAGGCAGCAGGAAGACGCGCAGAACGGGGATGCGGAACGGCAGGGCGAGCTGGGTGTCACGTTCAGTCGGCATTCTGCTCCTCCTCCAGGGGCATTCGGACAATCTGCACGCCCGAGCCGCGACGACAGCGGATAGACGAGCCATCCTCGAAGCGGACTATCGGGGCGCGGCCGGTCGCGGTCGATTCGATTTCGATTGAGTTGACGTAGAGCTTCGCCCCATCGGGGAGACGCAGCTTCATGTCTGGGACAATCACGATTCCATCGTCGGTCTGGGGCAGCTCAATCAACCCGCGGTCAACGGCTTCCAGAAGCGTCGAGGCGGTCTTTGCGTTCGCCTTCGCCTCGGAGTCCTCGTAGTAGTACTGGCTGCGGAGCTCTCCGTAAGCCGCGAGGAAATCATCGACGGCTTCCTCGAGCTCCGTCGTGTCGATCTGCCTGCGAAGCCGAGAGATGGCCTCGCTTACCTTGACCGCCGCCTTCATCGAGACCGCCTCGACCAGGCGCTCATCTGGTTTTCCGTCTGGGTGTCGTTACGCTTCCGCAAACCTGTCATCTCCTGTCAGAACGTGCGGAGAGACGGTCCGAGTCATACCGAGTCAGTCAAGCGTAATCAAATTGGAATAGATAGCCGTGCCTCGCACGGTCGGGCGGTATATTCGTCTCTCCTGTTTCATGGCGCTTGGGGTTACGCCAGCACATTCAAAATATCATGAATCCGACGGCTGTGGCAAATGTCAGACATCGAACAGAGAGTCCTCATCGTCATCGAATCCGTCATCATCATCGTCCACGGCGAAATGCTTCCCGAGGGATGGGTTAGAGGTTGAATCGGAAGGTTCGGGGGCGGCGGAATCGGAAGGATATTCCGAGTCCTCTCCATCATCCGATTCGATAAGTTCTGCACCGACTATTCCCTCGGCGTTCTTCGCCTCGTCCAGCTGAATCTCCTTGTATGCGTCGAGCGGGTAGCCAATAAGGTCGCAAATCTCTTCTTCGCTCATCAAGGGGTTAGCCTTCTTCATATACTTGAAGACGAACACCGCCTGGGAATTCATCGAAGTGACGTTACTGTCCGTGTAGGAAAGCACGCGCTGAGCCTCGAACCTCGCCCCGTTGATGAGCCAATCGCCCGTACCCTGCCGCCAAAGGGCATCCACCGTCCCGTTCGCACGCTGCACGATGATGCGGGAAATCTGTTTGATGCCTTCGCGGGAGCAGAGGAGCACGGAGGTCCCCAAGCGCCTCGATGCAGAGGTGAGGCTGACGGGGTCCCCTTTTGAATCCGTGAGACCTGGAATATCGACGCGCTGTCCCTGGGGCGTTGCGTCATACCAATAGAAATCAAGTCTCAGACCAACCTCGTTTACGAGGTCGAGCCGTAGGTCAAGCTCGGTCATGACGTTTCGGGCTGTCTTGTCGCCCGCACTCATGGCGTTGGTGGCGGTGAAGGCGCTCGTGTCGAACTCCTTCATGCGTCCGTTCTTGTACTCGATAGCAATAATCATGCCTACTCCTTAGTGATGTTTGGTTTTCTGAATCTCGGTCGCATCTTCCTGATGCTGAGAATTGCCGGAATTGGAGGAAGTGCCTGTTGGGTTGTTTGCGGCAAGACCGCCGTAGCCCTTCGCGTCGCGTACATCCGCCATCGCATCAAGGATCTCCTCCTCGGTCATCTTCTTGCGACGGCCATCACCGGTCGCGGAAGACTTGGGGTACTCGATGCCGAGCGAGCTGGCATGGGAAGACGGATACTCAACGTTAGAACCGCGAACTGTGCGGTCGCGCGGAGCGGCATCATTTTGCTCAATGGTCGTTTTCAGGCGTCCCATGAGTTCCGCTCCCTCACGGGTGCATGGCGTTGCCGCCTTGGCGATGGCCATCGCAGCGGAGCGCTCGTCCTCGTTCATCCAGCGCTCGCGACTGACGAGTCCTTGAGCTTTTTGACGTTGGCTAGCGTATTTTTCTGCCATCGTCTGCTCTATCGATATTGCGGAATACTGCTTGCCCAACGTTGAGCCTTTGACTTTTCTGGAT
This sequence comes from Collinsella sp. AM29-10AC, assembly GCF_003469085.1. Classification (NCBI taxonomy): domain Bacteria; kingdom Bacillati; phylum Actinomycetota; class Coriobacteriia; order Coriobacteriales; family Coriobacteriaceae; genus Collinsella; species Collinsella sp. AM29-10AC. The sequence continues at coordinate 32,496 of NZ_QSKB01000017.1, read as the reverse complement.
TCGGGGTCACTTGGATGGTGATAGACGATATCGCCGTTACGGTTGTAGTTGACCTTGATGCCGAGTTCGGCGAGCTTCGATGCGAAATCGACAGGGCCTTTGGAAACGCGCATCGCGACGTCCACGCGGTCTCGGATATCATCCTTCCAAGACCAGCCTTCACGAGTTTCGATTTGCCGCTCCGCCATGGTATCGGAGTCTCCGAATCCACGCGGGACAACAAGACGCATGGCGCGGCCGTCATCGGTCCTCATGGTTGTGTACGAAAGACCGGTGAACTTGTCGGAATTGGTTGAGTCGGGCTTACCGTCACTTGGCCGTCGGCTGGCGGTCAAGCTGTCCGTATATGTCTCGGGAATCAATTTTTCGACCGAACGACGCTCATCCAACTGCTGCTGCATGGCCTCGCCAAAGTCTTCAACTTTGGCACCCTTCGCCTCGTTTGCAAGGACGTTATCGAGCGCCGCCATGGCTCGGTCGAGCCTCTTGCCGCGGGAAACTTTCAAGCCCTTTTCGTCCATTTCAGCCTGAGTGTATGACTTGCCATCGGTGGCGAAGGCGTGCCAGCCTCGTTCAAGCGACATGGTTTGCAAGTCAGCTCGCATCGCCTGGACAACCTTAGTCGTAAGAAGACCGGAGATGCGGCGCTTGGTCTCGAGCTCAGTGTTGTTGATGACGATGTGCGCGTGCAGGATGCCCTGTTTTCCTTCGGCCTCGCGGGCGGTGTTGTCATCGTGATAGGCGATGGCCACCTCGAAGCGCCCGATGCCCTCCCCTTCAGGGCCGCGCGAGTCGAACCATTTGGAAGCCCACTCGTTCACGAAGTCGCGGAAGTCATCGAGCTCTACGCCATTGTCCTTTTCGTCGAGCGAGATAATCATGTGCTCGTAAGTACGAACCTTGGTGTCCTTTTTGACCGGCACGTCGTTGCCGAAAATCTCGCGAGTTCGGTCCATCACTTTCGCCCAGTCGCGGCCTTTCCAGTCGCGATCGGTGAGGTTCAGGAAATCCTTGTCCAGGGCGCGGTCGTTCTTGAATAGATAGTAGCGAATCCATTTGACTGAGCTATGACCGGAGAGGGGCTTCATATAGGTCATGAGTCATCGCCGTCCTCAAATTGGTCGGGTCGGGGTGTGCCGTGTTTTTTGCCGCGAACTCGTCGGCGGCGCTCGGGTTCGGTTTTATTGACAGGGGCCTCGGTTTGAACCAAGCCGATAGCAGTCAGGTTGACGGACGGTTTGGCGGACAGGGCCTCGACATCGGATGCGAGAGTCTTGAGGCGCTCATAGATCGCCTTGTTCTGCTTTGAGAGGCGCTCATAGAGCTCAACAATCTCCGTTCGCTCATCCTGCGAGAGGGCGCGATGGTTGCCGTACTTCTTGATGATGCGATTTAAGGCACGGACTGCCTGGTTGTAGTTGACGCCGATGGCGCGGACCTCGTTGGAGATTGATTCGAGCATGCTGTCGGTAATGGCTTGGATTGCCAAACTTTCAGTTTGGTTGCCGGAGAGCGCGAGGGCTAGGCCTGGGCCGAGCGGACGGGTGAGCGATTCGGAGCCTGGAGTGGCATGGCGGATGGATGTCAGGTCGAGGGTCACCGGGAGGGCAACTAGGGTGCGAAGGTAGTCGCTTCGGCTGGCGTTGAGGGCATCGGCCCGGGCGTCGAGGGCGGTCAGGTCTGCGGTCGGTAGGCGGACTGTGATGCGGCGAGTTACGGGCTGGGCAGCATTTGGGGTCGGCGAGATGGCTGACATTTCGGTGTGCGTCCGTTCGGGTTGCGGCCGAACTGGCGGGGCGTAGGGTGACGTGTCGACCGGCATTTGGATGGCGGTGGGGGCAATGTCTGACAAATTTGGGCTGACGGTTTCTAGGGTTTCTCGATCTGTCGAAATGTCTGACATTTCGTATCTCCTTAACTACGGCCGATGGTGAGCTTCGCGAGCAGGCCGTCCGTCAAGCGGATCTAAATGTCTGACAGCCTGTCTGACATTTCGCTTGACGGGAGCGAGCGGAGCGACGCGATTACAGGCCGCTAGCGGCCCCAGCTGCGGCTTTGCCGCAGGTTCAATGTCTGACATTTCTAATGTCTGACGTTGAACGAAGCTGGCGTGCAAAATGGCCTTATGGGTAGTTTGGGGCACGTTTTTAGGTGGGCTCAGGTGTTGCCGCAGCGGCATCCATAATTGGCAAGGCCGTTTTGCACCTGCCGCCTGTCCGCAGGGCTGGCGGCCGCGCCGCGGGGTGATCGGCCCCTGCTTGGGGCAATTTCTGCTATTCCGTGGCGTGTGGTCGGGACGTTGGGAAATGTCTGACAGCCTGCTATTGATTGCCTAGGTAATGTCTGACAATCCCACAGCCGAGGAGCGTAAATGTCTGACAGGACATAAGGTTCGTGATGAATGTCCGACAATGAAACAGATGGGGAACAGGGCTAGCAAAGAAGTTACGGGCGATGAAAGTAGGTGTGTTTTGAAAATGCGCTTGGCAGGAAACCACAGTGATCTGCAATTCGGATCAGGTAGCGCACTCCCCTATTTGGTGAGCGGTTCAGTAGTCTGGGATCGAGTTCTGATGTGTGTGCGGCAATTAGTAAGTTATATACGAGTTTCGATTTGAACAACGGCGGAAATAGTTCGACAACAAACTATTTGTAAGGTTGATTGGGTTCTAGCAATAAGATTTGAACGCTGATTTGGTTGTTGTTCGGGAGTGCAGTCGATATTTGCAAATGCCTTTGTATTAACTTAGAAAGTCGGTAAATGTGTTCCGTGCAACGCAAAACGATGGTGCGAACGCTTCGTGTTTGATGATTGTTGGCAAAAAGAAAGCCAGTTCTTCCAATTTAGAAACGCAAATTGACTACGTATTATTGATGGACTGGCAGCTGAAATAGAAAAGAAAAGCGCTTCGCGTAACGATTGATGCACGCCGTAAATTAAAAACTGGTTGCAGTTCTGAGACTGAAAACGTTATTCGATATAAAGGAAATCAAAAACTGCTGGTAATCTTATTGCACAGCAATATGGGCTATTCAGGCCGGTTGCGAAGCTATTTTCGCCTTTGGATAAATAGAGTAAGAACAAATAGTGATACTGCGGAGTGCCATTCAAGGCACTCCGCTTGGTTTGCAAATTGCTTTAAATCGTACGCAGGATAGTACCCGCAACCATAAATTACAACCTGAAATCAGCGCACGTAAAGGACGGAAGTAATTGCTGAAGAATATAAATGAGCGATAAAAACATGTGGACATGGGTGAGCTGATAGGTTTTCGTTCTCGCTTCTGCGTGTGAATCAGGCATTAGCTTCTGCCATATTTGATGGGATGCAATGACAACCCTAACGAGTGGATAGATAGATTCCGTTTGATTCCTAAAAAGCAAACGGGCAAAAATACGCAGAATACAATCCCAAATAAGCCGCGCAATTCAAATGCATCGGCATTTCGGCGGAATTATAAGAATATGAATAATAGCAAACAGTGATACCGCGGAGTGCCATTCAAGGCACTCCGCATGCGTTTCAATTAGTCTCAAGTTGGTGTTTGGTTGGTATCTGGACTGCAATTTAAAATTGAAATTAGAACTGCCCTATAAGAATCTCAGCCCTGCTGAATTAAATGTTCGCTGGCGTTTTGAAGCAAAAGCAGTGCATCGGCAATTGAAATTCTTTAGGACGGTGAGTTGAAATCAGATAGCAAAGTAGATCTAAATCATCGTCTGAAAGCCTGTGAAGATGCTCAACCTATTCATGCATGAAACAGGCGGCAACAAAAATGTCGCACCTCTGTCGCAGTAATGTCGCACCTCGGCCGCGAAATTAAAAAACTATCGGCCGAATATAGTCCTGCCAGGCTCTTGTGCAACGAGCCGATGAACATCTAAATCAGCTATCAAGACTGCTTTTGAAGAAAGAAAATGGATCAATCCAAAATGAATTGACCCAATAACTCGAGGCTGGAGATATATAAGAAGCGAGGGTACAGATAATCCTAAAGGAAGAACTGATCGTCCTTTTCTTCCTTTTCAGACTGTTCTTCAAGCTCGAAATCAACCTTCCAATCGCCGCGAACGACACGGACGATAATCAAGCCGATCGTAAACGCTACGATAACGAATACGTAGATCGCCTCGAACATAAACAGCTTTTGAAATAGATAGACGGCTGCAAGCGCTTCTACCTTTGCCGCCGAAGTCATCCATTCATGCTTGATAACCTCAAAGAAGATGATAGATGCAATCGAGAAGACAATCGATCCGATTGATACGCCACTGAGAAGTTTGCAAAGAATACTCGTGTGTATCGCGGCTGAAATATCTTCGACCTGCTTCTCGAGTTTTGCATGGATGCTATCAATGAACTGCTTTCGTTTATCTGTTCGCCGCTGCTTCTCCTCGGCTCGCGCCTGCTTCTTTTTGAGGGCGTTCTCCTCTTTAATCTGCTTTGCCTCGAGTCGTTCGGCCTTTCTTTTCTCAATTGCCTCGGCTCGGAGCTTCTCCTCGTGGCGCTTATGTTCAGCTTCGATTCGGTCGATAATCTCACAGTATTCATCATGTGAGACGATCTTTAGGTCGCTCGTGCCGGGGTGTTGTAAACCGGGGCGGCAATCTGCACACGCCTTGCCGCAGGAAAAGAGTTTCATTCGGGAACAGCCACACTCACAACGGTTACAAGGAGAATAAAGTCCATCGCAGTTGCGACTCTCGAGTTCGGACGAAACAATTGTCTTTAGATCTAGGTCTTCCAGTTTCGTACGCTTCATCTGCACCTACTCCGCCTTGCCGTGGTCGATGCAGTATGGGGCGATTCGATAGCCGTTGGGCGCCTCTTTTGTTCCGACCCTGTCTTTGTATTTGAAGAGGAGGACACGATGACCGACCAGGTCACGTTCCCAAATCTTCTTTACCGCGCTCTTATGGTTGGAATCAACGCGCTCGGAACGGATCCTCTCCTCCTTTTCTCCGTTGTCCGCTTGGAACTTAATCAGGTAACGCTTCGAAGATTCCTCGAACTCAATCGAGTTAATCGTTGCCGCGATTCGTACCGAACGGCCAATCATGGACGGCAACGAGCGATCGGCCGTGAGACGTTCCAGCTTTAGCATTTCCTGGGCAACGGCGAGCTCTAGGTTGTCGCCCCTCCTGCCGCTCAAGAGCAAGGCGAAATACGCCATACGAATGGTTGCCGGGTCGAATTGGGTATCGTTATCCATCTGTCCTCCTAATGTGGGAATTAGTTCTTACATCTTGGGACAGACTGAATATATCCAGCGTGATTTGCCGCTGAGGCAATCTCACGAGCGAACCGAGGACGATTGAGGGACGATCCGGCACTGTTTTCAGTGCTTTTGGCAGGGGTCGGGCAACGGCCGATCGCATTGTCGCGTCTAGGAAATAGCTAGAATGGCTATAATCAGAATAGACTATCGTATATCTGAAAGAGGTATCCAGTGCTTGAACGAATCGGTTCGTCCGACGCTATTCGCTATATGGTGCAGGATTGCGGTATGACACTGCAGGATGCATCGATTAAAACCGGCAAGCAGAAAGGCAGTCTGTCAACGCGACTGCACAACAATACGCGATTCACCATCGATGAGTTTGTAAAGATCTGCGATGCGTGTGGCTGGCAGCTCGTACTTAAACGCGGAAACAAACAGTTCGACCTGCGTGGGATTGACGAGAACAAACAGCGGACCGATGTGAAAAAGTAGCGCTCTGATCAGCTTTCGTCGCGTTTCTTCCAGTAATTGCATCGGTTCGAATGGGCGGTCTCGAACTCATGGCCGTCCCTGCGGTGGCATATGTACTCAACTTTCGTATCTTCGGGACGGTGCAAATCGTCCGGAACGTTTCCGTTGCAAGTGCAATAGAGGCAGTCCGCGCATTTTCGTTTGGCATTTTCGGCTTGTTCCAAGGAGCGCCATTCTGCCCTGATCATTCCATCGCTTATGGTCATTGATAGGTCACTTTCCATTCATCATCCAATAGAAGCGATGCCACGGCATGCTTCGCGCTGGGTCTAGCCATTGGGTTGCAACTGTTTCAGCCCGCAGGACGGTCTTAGACGTATGCGAAATCAACAACGGTCTTGCCATCGGCCATGAGTTTCTTGGAAGCCGCGAGGGCTGCAAGGTTATCGATACGTTCCCGTTTCGAAAGGGTCCCGAGACGGGTCATGGGATGATACGGCATCGGATTGGGCTTGCTTTTGAGAAGCTCCGCGGTTCGGATCTCAATCGTGTCGGCGTAATCCTCCAGGAAGTCCCATGCCTCGTCTACCGGCAGCATCGTGTCGCGCTTGGGGTTCTTCCAGTCTTTTACCGAGCGACCTGTAATGCCCAGCCCCATTGCAATCTCTGACGTCGGCACTCCCAAGATATCTGCCCAGGCGGAAAACTCGGCCTTCGGATCGAGGTCGGGAAAATCGTCCAAGTGCTGCTCGATCCATTCATCATCGCGGCACGCATAGACAAATGAGCACTCTATATCCTTAGCCTCAAGTTGGTCGGCAACGAGATGACTCGCTAGATTGTAGAGGCCCATCGGTTCGGTCTCGGGCAGATCCTCGTCGCGATACCAGCGAAGGATATGTCGGCCGAACTTCTCGGCAGACTCATTCGCCTCGTTCAGGCAATGCATTGTAAGGTTTCCGAGCTTCTCGGTTTGGTCGTAGACCCAATCAAAGGCGTCCTTGACCGGAACGCAATAGAGCTCGGGGTCGAGCCATTTGCGCACGCTCGACACGCGAACATCGATGCCTCGTGCGAGGTCTTCGGGCTTGAGCCACAAGTTATCGAGCTGGGCCTGCATTGAACATTTGAAGTCGAACATAATCGTCCCTTCCTGTAGCGGGGTCGCATGACTCATTGCAGTCATGCATTTTGTCTAATTCTATCAGTACGATAGCGAACCAACTCCACCCAAATCGGCGCTAATTTTCCTATGGCCATATATAGGAAATGGATGGGGAGGGCATCACCCTCCCCTATTTGGTGTCGGTCGCTATGCGCAGGATGCGATACGGTCGCCCTGACCGAAGCCGTAACCGTCTTGCCTGCCGGCATCCTCGATTGAGTGATCGGAGGAGACGGTAATGGGGCGGGGCTTCATCTTTTTGCAGTTCAGTTCGTCATTCATGTAGCGATTGACGCTCTCGGGTACCACGATCGCCAAGGCCATGGTCTCGTCCTGCTCAAGCTGCTCACGGTAGGAGTTCTCGAGCCCCTGAATGAAACCGAGGCAATAGCTGTTCTTCACACCCGCACGCCGCCCAATCTTGGTTCCATTCTGTTCGAAACGTTTGCCGCAGAACTTCTTGAAACACGTCTCAATCGCATGCTTGGTGGCACGGAAACAACCGGCTGCGACCGTAGCGTCCTGGCTTTCACCGACGAAAACGAAACGGCTACCGGTCACGGTGTGGCGGCCGCTCCAATAGTCATATGCGCCATGGCTCGTCTGCATGTAGTAGCGGCAACGGTAGTTCTTCGCGATAACGTATGCGAGGACCTTGACCCATTCCGGAACGCGCTTGCCGAGATCTTCGGCATACTCGTTGACATCGGGGGCATCGTCGTCGAGGTCGATATCGTCGATGGTCATGTTGTTCGCGGCAAGGAGGCGCTGGAGGGCAAGGGATGCCGCCCTGGCTTCGCCCTCGGAAGTCGCGCCATCAATCATGGCGAGAATCTTCTTGAGCTTGGAATCGATAGGGTTCATGAGGTATCTCCCTTCGGGCGTGCGAAACGCCTTTCGTTTCGCTTATCGAGATATAGTATAGTTGAATATGGGCGGAGATACAAGGGCCATCTAAGACAAATGACTTTAGAAAGCTCGGTCAACTTAATGTTGGCGTAAGGATCCCAATCGCGTATTTCATCCTTGCGAAGAAGAAATCTCTCAAGCCGGTCTTGGGCTCTCTCCTGCACTTCGCGTCGATTGTATCCGTAAGCCTCGCAAAGGTCACCAACGATATCGAGGGTCTCCCGCCTCTCGATCCCGCGTCTTTCGATATCGCGGAGCATCGCATAGTCCAGTTCAATCCCGTAGAGCTCATCGCCCAGGAGCTTTATCAGGTCATTTTTCTTGAGAACAAGCATTGGTTTTGAATCGTCCTCCTCAATTCATGCGAAGCGTTACAACGAGAAGAGACGCCGGCGCGATTTAATCGGCTGCGTCTCTTCCAAATTGAGGTCTAATACAGGTCGGCTGCTCGGAATTGGGACTCGGCGAGCCAATAGCCGGCCGTGTGGCCGAGGTTCTCGGCGGCCAGCTTGGCGATTTCCATGGCGCCCTGCTTTGCCGCCTTGCAGGCAACCTGATCGCCTGCATCGGCAGCTTGCCAGCAATCGGCGATACAGTTTGCAATCTTCTCGATGTAGTCCTGTTTGTTCATCAGTCGTTTCTCCTTACGGGTTTGCGGAGCGCCGTTCGTTCCGCTTGTCGGCATATAGTATAGTTGAATATGGGGAGGGTTTCAAGCTCGATTGGGGATAATAGCACGAAAAAGGCGACCGGAAACGATCGCCTTGAGTCGCTAAACTATGCTCCGAATACAGGCCAGTTGTCGATGTTATCGGTGTCGTAGCCCGTGTACACGTTGTCCTCATCCGTCACGTAATACTCGAAGATATCGGAGTAACCGAACCTCTTCATGTCGGACTCGATCCAGTTCATGATTTCGTCCGGACACGGCAGGTGCTTAGCCTTGATAACCATGCTGTAGTCATCAGCAAAACCGACTACGATGAAATAGACACCATCATAGGTAGTCGGGGTGACGAAATCGCCACGCAGATACAGGTCGCGCTTGCCTTTCTCGCGCTGCTCCGTCAAATAGTTTTCGGCCTCTTCCCAGTCTAGGAACTGAAATTCGTTAACCTGCACGCCTTTGCCGTTGACCAATGTAATCATGGAGATATCTCCTTCCGATTTGCAGGACGCCCTTCATCCCACTTTGCTTAATGATAGTATAGGGGAATATGGGAGGAAATTCAAGATCTAGCTGGGAAAACGGTATGAAATAGGGGCATCGGATAACCGATGCCCCTATTCTCGATATCAAGGAAATATCTTTGGGCTTCTCCTAATCGTCGATGAAGTGATGGTCGTGCCCGAAGTCTGTCTGGCGGCACAGCGCGTCGATATAGCGCAGGCGTTCGTCTATATCCTTCGCGATCTTCATGTCGACCATGCTGGCATAGTCGTCAGTCATGCTTAGAGCAGTTAAAGCATCAGAGAAAAGCCAACAGGTCTTCTCGAACTCTGCCCTGAACGTCGCAATCTTCTCGGCTGCGACCTCGCGAGAAACGAGCTGGTTCCTCATCCTCTGTAAGGTCTCGATCTGGGTGAGTTTATCGAACTCGCCCGAGTCAATCAACTTGTCAAGCTCCTCGATTATGCTGCGCGTGTCACTCATGGTTGTTCCTTCCACTAGGGTACGGGATGCCTTTCATCCCGCTTGTCTACATATAGTATAGTTGAATATGTATAGGGATGCAAGATCATCTAAGGAATACAGCAGAAAAAAGGCGATCTCGCTAACGCCTTTCCCGTTCTATTGCGCATGTTCTTTCAAGGAGGACAGTACGATTTTCAGGCTCTCTCCTTTCAGCTCTTTTTTGGCTATCGAGCGGAAGTCCTCGGTATAGTCGGGGTCGTTGCCGCTGCACCACTCCTTCGGCATCTCTTGCCAGGAACTCTCATATTCATCTGACGTGCAATCGTCTAAGTAGAAATAGAGACCGTTCGTGTCTTTCAACGCACGCATGACCTTATCGAGATCTGCGTCCTCATACATATCCAAATCAAAGAACCATGTCCTGGTCTCGGTGTACATCACAGTCTTTTTCATTATCGATTCCTCTCAAGGGACTGTATTGTTTTCGCGATTGGGGTATTTCGGCGACTTATGTGATCGCAATCCGAACTAATGGAATTACATTAGCTAGGTTCGTGGTCATATCTTCGATTCGATGCCAAGGGATATCCTTGCCGCTCCCCTATTCCTTGCCGCAGTTATTTCGTTCGACGCGGTGAAAAGCCTGGGATACTGAGCTTACCCCGTCTATGTCGGCTGGACGACTATCGGCAAGGGTCACAGCGAGCTCCTCGACCCCACCAACAAGATGGTCCGCAGTCACAACGCCGTATACGTCGTAGCTCGCGAGACAGTTCCATATATCGTAGCGTTTATGCCACGGCATCGACGCGGTTTGACCGACAATGAGCGCCGCGGATTCGGATGCGATTTGCTCGCCGAAATCTTCGGTGGCAAAGGCAAGGAAAGCGTTTCGCGTATCCGACACGAAATCCTCGGCTGTGTAGGTCGACGTCACGGAATAATTGGACTCAACAATACCGGTCTCGCTATCTTTCGTTTCGGTAAGGATGCCAAACACAAGCTCTGGAGCGACTATATCCTCGAGACCGCGTCGGTTGCAGAATACGACTTCGTGTCGGTAGATGGTCTCTGCCAGGCGCTGGTACCCGCGAAGCTCTCGCCTCGCAAAGTTCAGACTCGAGCGAAACTCGCTGCTTCCAAAAGCTCCGCTAACTTCCTTCTCGCCGATAAATGCTGTTGCCAGATAGCTTTTCGTAGCCATGTCAATTCCCTTCTACTAAGGTCTGCCAAACGCCTAACGTTTCGCTTGTTAGCATATAGTATAGTTAGTTATGGATAGGGATGCAAGATCTCTTAGGAAAAATATAAGGAGTACCGAGATGTCGATACTCCTAGCAACTATTCCTCTTCAAAATCGAAAGCATCGGCAAAGTCTCTGTCCAGCAATACAGCTTCCTCCTCGAGTGCCAGATGAAGGTCTGTCTTGGACAGGGCCAGATTAACCCCGCAAAGAGCCAACATGTCCGCATCGACCGGAATAGCATAGGCATCAAACTTCTCAAGTAAATCGAGATCACCGGCCACCAATGCTTGGAAGTCCTGTGCTGCCTCGCATCCCCGCCCCGGCAAATACCTCGAACAGCGGCGGAAAACCGAATCCCTAGAATCAAAGGGGTAAATTGCCGCGCCCACGTAAATGCTTCCGTCCTGTGCTTTATAAGCGACGATATTTGCGCGGCTGTAGGCATCCGAATATTTAAAATCAACTACCATACGCTCCGCCAATCTATAGATTGCTGGATAATTCCATCGCGAAAAAACGCGGAACGGCTATCGTTCCGCTAGTTGCATATGTCAAAAGGCAGACGATCTTGCGACCACCTGCCCTTTGGTTCCTACTGGTCTCGACGCTGGGCCATGAATTCGATATCCTCGACGATCACCTCGAGCTTGGTACGATGCTGTCCCTCCTTCTCCCACTGGGTGAAGCGGAGCTTTCCCTCGATGGCAATCTTGTCGCCTTTCTGCATGTGCTTGGAGACAGCCTCGGCGCGGGTTCCGAACATGGAGCAATCGACGAAATTGGGGTAATCCTCCCACTCGCCGGTCTGCGCGTTGCGACGGCGGTCGTTGACGGCAAGGCCAATCGAGAGGACGGGGGTACCGCCTGCGGTAGCGCGGAGCTCGGGGTCACGGGTGAGGTTGCCGGAAAGCAGAACGCGATTGATAGACATGGTGTGTGTTCCTTCCACTAGGGTCTACGGGATGCCATTCATCCCGCTTGTTGACATATAGTATAGTTGATAGTGGAGCTGGGTGCAAGATCAAATCGAGAAAAGTTCGAAAAAGTTGGGGAGTAATCGAATAGAACTCAAGGGTTCAAGGTTGTGCATCTAACGGAAGAGGGCGATCGTTGCCAATCGCCCTCTAGGTTATCTTTGCAGTCCTCGTGTGTCCTACCTATCCAATCACAACGCACTTGGGAACACGGTAGTAAGCGCAGTCCTCGTCGGTAAGCACGCCGACAAGATCGGCAAAGGGTGTGTATCCATCGTTTTTCTCCGAGTCATTCGGTGTGAAAACACGGGGAACATAAATCATATTGCCCTCCGCGTCAGTCGACAATCCCACAGGCATCCTCGCGATAGACTTGTCGATAGAGATCAATTCGTTCAGTCTGGACATCAGTTCGCGCACTGTCATGGGACGGATCAGACCGTCGTCCACCCTGGTCACGTACCTGGAAATATCGTTCGTGTTGGGCATTTGAGGTTCCTTCCTTTAAGTGTACGGGATGCCTTTCATCCCGCTTGTATTGAATATGGATTGGGATACAAGATCGACCGAGAAAATAGGATGAAAAGGGCATCGGATAGGTCGATGCCCTTTTGTTGGGACTAATTGCCAAACAGGTCGCGGTAGCTTTCGTCGTTCCACTCGGAAATCGGATCATCACAGCTGTCGTCGGACTCGACCTCAGTTTCGAGCGAATACTCGCCGCAGTTCTCGAAGTCATTCCAGAAAGCATTGCTCTCTATGATTCGACCCAAACGCTCCAGGGCATCATTCTCGTCCTTGCCCTCAACGACGAACAGACCTTCACGATGCTCGGTGACCTTGATTGTGAAGTTTTTCATGGGGTGTCTCCCTTCGGGTTTGCGGGATGCCCTTCATCCCGCTTGTTGACATATAGTATAGTTGAATATGGGTAGGGATGCAAGATCCAACTGGGAAATCGTTCACACAAAAGGCGGTCGCGAGACCGCCTTTTGTGTGAAATGAAGTTATTCCAGACCCCAGACACACTCCTCACCGAGCTTTTTAAGCATCTTGCGGGTCAAGTCGTCCTTTGCGTAATCGAGTGCGCCGTGGATCTCCGAATTATCGTATCCGGGCTGCTGGCAGGCCTGATACTCGTAGCACTCGATGCAGCCGTACTTCTCGCCGAGGGTGAAGGGCTTCCCGTCCTGCTTCTGCGTGAGCTTGAACTCATGGGCGCGGGTATGCTTGCCGTAGTACTCGTTGACGGAAGCGTAATTGGCATCGAGAAGCATCTGCCCGACAATCTGGCCGCAAGTCGCGGGGTTGTACTTGACGCCCGACTCCTCGTCCTTCAAGCTCGCCGGCTCGAAATCGGTGTCTGCCATTGCGGCGACGATTGCGGAAATCGTGAGATCGGAAACGACGTAGCAGCTCATATCAATATCTCCTAACTGGCGTGCAGGATGCCATTCATCCCGCTTGTTGGCATATAGTATAGTTGTTTACAAAGGAGGACGCAAGGTCATTCAGGAAAATAGTCCAGAAAAAAGCAGCCATGGAGCTACTAATTTCATTTCAGGTTATTCTGTCCCATTCAATGATTTCAGAACCATATTTCGGGCTTCTCCCGCTAGCTCCCTTTCCGCAACCCCTCGGAAATACTCGGTAGCGCGATCAGTGCAGGGGGATTTCTCGTCTTCTGACGTTTTACTCCATCCGCAGGCAAACTCGTCCTCGGCGCGGTCGGTCAGATAGTAATTGAAGCAGTTCACTGTAATGCCGTCAGGGCCTTCTCGGGTTGCATTTTCTCGTCAACGTCGAGTTCGAAATACCAAGAACGGGTCTCGGTGTATTTGTAAATCTTCTTCATGGTCGTTCCCTTCTCGTTTCAGATGATTCAGGAGGCAACCTTTTAGTTGCCACCTGTCCGGCGAGCTGTCTAAAAGTTCTGAAGCTGCCAGAGGTCAATCAGGGTGTCCAAGACACCAATCTCATAATCGAGGATATCCAAGTCCCTGTCTAGTTTCTGGAATATATAGTCGGCGCCATTCCGTTCGGGCGTATGCAATCTCACCTCAAGCAGAAGTCCAATTCTTTCCATCGCCAGGCGCATCTGGTCGTAATTCGCATTGATGCGGTCTCGAAACGCCCCCGGTTCGGGATCTTCAAGCGCCTTGACCTTGCCCATCAGGCGCTGCGCCTCATGGTTCATGGCTCGAACCCTAGCAATCGTCTCGATCTCCTTGCGATTCGGTTGCATCGTGTCCTCCTTTCAACCGTATGCGTCGATGCGCATGCGGCCGTCAATCTACTCAACTAATCGGGACGTTTCCCAGCTCATGCCACTTGAGCTCAAAGAATTGATCGGAATATTCCTTCATGGGGTTCCTCCTGCTGTTGAGATCGACAATATCTTGCCTAATGAAAGCGAGGCTTCTTGATAGACCATTTCCAAAGCGGTGTCCCCACCCATCGGACGGTTAACTCATGAAGGTTATCGTCGATATCTAGCCCATCGCCGAACTCCGCGACTAGATTGGCGCAATCTTCAAGCATAAACTCGCGAGCATCGGCAAAGCTCTCGAACAGGTCAACAGTTTCGTAGTCATCGTCCTCGGGTCGGGTAAAAATAACCGCCAAGACGTTGTCGTTCATAGAGTGTCTCCTTACGGGTTTGCGGGGCGCCTTTACATCCCGCTTGTTGACATATAGTATAGTTGCATATTAGATAAGATACAACATCTGTCTGGGAAAATTGCACGAAAAAAGGCGATCTTGCGACCGCCTTTTGTTCAGGGCTAGTTGTTGTTCTTGAGAACCTCCACTGCGCCGAATATGACCTGCGAGAAATAGCTGTCGTATCCAGTCATCTGGAAGCCGCAATAATCGCACGCAGGGAGACGTTCGAGCAGCGTTGCGAGAGCCTCGAGATTCTCAATCGCGTCCGCTCGGTTGTTGCGCCTGTTGGCTTCAAATCGGGCCCTCAGGGCATCGCTGCAACCGCTGTCGGTGCCGTACAGGGTTCGGCCGAACTCGGTGTGCTTCTCGTCCATGAGAGCATCGAGATCCCTAGCGCATCCGGGCTTATTTGCCAACTCCTCGGCCGCTTGGCGGCACTCCTTAGCGACTTCATCCAGGCTCATGGTTTCCTCGGTCATTGCGGTTTCCTTTCTCCAAAAGGTATAGGTCGATAAGGTAGGGAGCGCTGTTGCGCTCCCCTGTTGGCGTTTAAAGCGAGCAGCGGTAGGCTTTGACCACTTGGCTAGCACACTCGATGCCATATGCAGTAATAGCCCAAGAGATGGGTAATACGATGCAGTTCAGGTACAGGTAGTAGAACTGGCTGAACCATGCACTGAAAGCGAACGACGCTACGCCAATCAGCGCCATGACAATCCTCGGGAAATAGAAGAGGAAGTCGTCCAATTTACGATTCATAGGGAATCTCCCTTCGGGTCTGCAGGACGCCGTTCGTCCCGCTTGTTGCCATATAGTATAGTTGAATATGGGCAGGGCTGCAAGATCAAAATGAGAATAATAACAAAGAGATTTACGAAAAGGGCATCCATTAAAGGATGCCCTTTTGAGTATGACTAAATGTCAAACTATATGTCTCAAAGGAGGCCGATACGGTTCCAAGGCAGGTAGCGCATGACGCAGATGCCTATCACGCTGTCCTCTGATATCGGGCCGAAATAGCGGGAATCTGCGGAATTCTCCCTGTTGTCGCCCATGACCCAAATCTCGCCCTCGGGAACCTTATAGGGGTAGGATATATGCTTGCCCTTTCCAAGGTACAGCGGATAGGAATCGCCCTTCGCGTAATCCTCCGTGATTTTCTTCCCATCGATATATACCGATCCGTTTTTCATATCGACCGTCTGTCCGGCGCAGGCGACAACACGCTTACATAGGACGTCTTTCTCGGAGCCCTTTTCGGGGTTCTCGAAGACGATAACGTCCCCCGCAGAGGCGGTTTCACCCAACTCCAGGGTAATCTTCTCAGCTAGCACGCTATCGCCGACTCGAAGCGTATCGCACATCGATTCGGTGGGGATGCTGAACGGCTCAATAACGAACGACCTTATCAGTAGAACCGTGCCGATAGCCGCTAGGATTATCGCGGCGTAGATAACGGCGCCCCATGGAATAGGTAGGCGCGTCTCGTTTCCGGGCTCTTCCAAAACAACCACCTAGTCCATAAGGCCTTTCATGCCGATTGCAGTCAAGCCGCCTGAGCCCGTGCTTTGCTTTAAGGCGCTCTGAACCACCTGTTTTTCATTGAGGTAGCTGGCCGAGTCGGCCGGGCTGTGACCGCAATCGTCCTCAACATCCGATTCATGGAAATAGACATACGTTCTCCGAGCCATGACCGAAGGATGCATCCTATATCCAACGGCCTTCGCTTTTGGCGCGAAACCGCGATTGAGCCACTGGTTCAGCGTGCGGAAGCTCGCCCCCAGGTCAGCAGGAAGGTGGTTCTTGATCGGGAGCTCATCCTCCGCATTGGCAGTCACGTCGCGCCCCATAAAAGTCACCGTTGTGTACATGTATGAATCTCCGTTCTGAAATCAAATCAATTTACTTTCGTCGCTTCGCCCGTGGCGTAATCAATCCTGTAGCCAGGCTGAACGTTATAGCAGTAGACATCGAAATCGATGCTCTTGCCCTTATCCGCCAAGGAGTACGCCTGGATGCGGACACCGCGGGCAACCAATTCGCCGTCACGGAAATCGGGGGTCACCTTGTAGTAAACGCGACCGCCGCCGGCAAAGATAAAGTCGCACACCTGCATCTCATAGGGCAGCATGCCCTCGATGTTCATATAGCGGGTTCCCGTGATTAGGTTGCGCTTCTCGGCGTTCATGCCAGACAGGCACCAGGCTACCAAGTGGCAGCGATTGTACAGATACTTGCCATCAAGGGAATCGTCGCGAACCGTGTGCCAACCGGAGGGCCTCACCATTCCGATTGAGCCACGCTTCTCCCCTCGTGCGGGAGCCGTCTCAAGAGACACAACCATCTCGACTGAGCCGCAGCGGCCACTCGAATCGAGATCTGGGAGAATCGGATCAGTAGGTGCCGTTTTAGGTGACAAACCACTCGTATCCGAAAGCGTTACAGACGGGTTGCCGGTGTAGCCAGGAATCGAAATCGGCTGGCTTGCGGTCGAGGTTGCATCAGAAGAATGGGGAGCCGTGACAAACTGATTGGCAGCGGAGACACCGAAGAATCCAGCGCCTTGAGCCAAAAACGAGGTGCCTACGGCAAAGAAGAGCGCGATGCCGAACTCTAGCAGTTGTCTGACTTTCGCATTGGAGATTTTCACGGGCGGCTCTTTTCGGTATGTCGGGTCATTTGTCTCGCATCCTTTCGTATCCAAGTACGGATGCGTCTCCCCGACCGATCGGTCAGCCCTTCGGCAAGTTCAGCCCTGCCTATAATCTAGCGCAGACCGAGAGGTTTTGCCGAGCTGCGCTTGTTCTTCTCCTGTCCGATGCGTCTTGGGGAAACGCATTAACTGACGTTGATTTTAGCACAGGAAAACGACGCGCCGTCAGTTTCCGTTGGATATAACGGTCTGGCGATAAGACATACCTATGAAATCATGTGGCATAAATGCCATGGCGAGGGTCAATCCTGATAATCCTAATAGGGTTGTCGAACTCTTTTGCAAGGGCGAAGCTCTGGGCGGTGCCTTTGCTGTGTCCGTCCCAAAAGGCGATAACGCCGCGGTCGGCATGGGTGGAGATATAGGAATGCATCTCGCGGTTCCTAACGTAACCTGCTCGTTTCCCATATCGGGACCACTCGGCGGGAAAAATCTGCAACGAGTAGCCGAGCTCGCGGGCATAACGCTCCGCCATGGCATCGGTGCCGGATGCACCGCCCGAGACAATCTCGATATCGGTCTTGCCGGCAAGCAGGGCATCGCATTTCGCCTTGAATGAGGCGTAATCGGTATATCCCCTGCTTCCGACTATCAGGCAATGGAATGTCATTTGGAGAACGTCCTCTCATATTGGGTTGCGAGCCGCTTTCCGTCCCGCTGATAGCGCATAGTATAGTTGTATTTGGAGCCGGATACAAGATCCAATCGGTGAAAGAACACTAAAAAAGGCGATCTCTCGACCGCCTTTTGAGAATTGTGCAAGCGCCAAGAGTATCTATTGGAAGTCGTATTCTCCCTGGACGATACTTCCCTTGGGGACATGCATGCGTATCTCGCGCTTTGAGAGCTCTCGTCGATCGCGTGTCCACTCACCTACTATAGGAAACTCGTGAGTTTCACGGATGACCACATGTTGATCGACTACTTCGACCCTCGCAGCATCGGCATCTGCATCCTCGTACACCACTGTATCGTCGGCTGGGTAACTTTTTCTACGATAGCCTCCATCGCCCTTTCTCACCATCACAACATACTCGTCCTGTTCCGTGAGGTATCCAAAAGATAGCGCCGCTTTGCCGTCAAGGCGCGAATCGGTCTTGAGCGAAACCAAGGGATTGGTCTCGACAGCCTCGACGTTTCCATCTACAGCTTCGAGACCCGTCGGAACGCCTGCCTGCAATAAAGCCATTAGAGCCAATCCCATGATTACAGCCAAGGCGCTACACAGATCGAATCGCTTTGGGGATGACTTATGCGCCGTTAAGACGGCACTTAAAATGTAAATCATCCAAGCCAAACCAAAAGCGAATAATATGATCCTAATCCAGAACTCCAATTACAGCTCCCGTCAGTTCTTGAATCTCGTGTTCCATTGGCGAATCAATCCCTCTCGCGCGGCGCTTTCGGCATCGTCTATGGTCTCGGCCACCCCGTCGGGACCGATCATATGCATGTTGCACTCGCCACAGTTCATGATCATGCGGACGCAATAAAGGGTGTTTCCGTCCTTATCGTCCCAGACGTCGACGTCGTATCGGGTCGGCTCTATGTCAGTGTTGCTGCAAAAGGGGCATGGAAGTATATCCAAGACAGTTTCCTTTCAGCAGGGCCTTGATTGGTAGACTATCTCCCGCAGGCGCTTGGAGATATCGTTTCCCGCGCCGCAGATAGCCCTGCCCTCCCAGTACACCGTGTTCGTTATCGATTCAAGGTATTCGGCGAGCCCGATGAGCTCGGCGGGGTCTACGATGACCGAATCGCCATGCATGCTATGGATACGGTCACAATCAGCAGTATCAAACATTTTCCATCCCATTCATTATCAAGACTATCGGATCTTCGAGCTTGTATGTCATATAGTTGCAGCACCATGCGCGCCAGGCGCGGTAAAACGGCTGGCTGTTGACCGAGTCAGCCCAGCCGCAGAAGCCGATAAAGCCGTCGGAGTTGAAACTGACCGCCTCGCGGCCGTTCCACTGGCCGGGACAGTCGATTTTCAGGTATGCCCTTAGGATGCCACCGTCGGGGTTCATCTTACAGCAGAGGCTGTCGTCCTTGCGGCGGGGAATCGTATAGCGTGGAGTCTCGCCCTTGCGGCACGATTCGGCACATTCGAGAGCGATATATCCCTGCAGGGCATCGAAATCATATGGCTCGATGTCCGCATATTGAAATTTAAGAGCCTGCCATAAGGCGCGACATTCCCGAGATGTCATTGCGTTGGTTTCCTCCGGCACCTTTTACCCCACCGTCTTCTCGATCTTGCGGCCGCAGATGGGGCAATGGCGGTAGGAATGGGCGCCGTACTTCCCCTCATCGTGGCCGCATTTGTCGCAAATCCATACGCCAACCCGCTCGCGGACGTATCTACATGTCTGCACGTCAATCTTGTCGGCTAAGTCTCTTGCGGCACATTGCTCGACCGCTGGATATTCCTCGTTGTAGTACTTCACGT
This sequence comes from Collinsella sp. AM29-10AC, assembly GCF_003469085.1. NCBI lineage: Bacteria > Bacillati > Actinomycetota > Coriobacteriia > Coriobacteriales > Coriobacteriaceae > Collinsella > Collinsella sp. AM29-10AC. Next base: position 13,040 of record NZ_QSKB01000017.1, on the reverse strand, counting down.
CCAAGCCGAGAGCCTCGGCGAGGTCGCAAAGGTCCAGCAGGCCTCGTTGGCCCAAAGTATCGCCGTCCGATATTTCCTCGAAGACTGCGTCCGAGACTGCATAGCGGAGGGACATGGCGATATCACTACGAATCTGCCTTTGGAAGCCGGAATCACCTACAGGGCGATCGATATAGTCTGCAAGTGTGAGCGCGTCGCGCCTCTCAAAAAGGAGTTCCCCTTCGGCATTGTGGCATTCAATGCCCAGCTTAGACAGTGCAGCGGCGACATTGACGTATTCACTGACAGGCTTGGGACCTGCAAGGGCAAGGGAACGGAGCGCACCGGCCATCTCGCGGTTCACGTTGATTAGGTTATCCATATGGGGTCTCGATTCTATTTTCAGTCTTGACGGGCTTTAGTGCCGTCCGGAATTACCTGAAAAAGCGTCCCTTTGGGGGCCACGACCTTGCGTCCGCAGTAGGGGCAGCTCTTTATGAGTTCGACCCTCCATCCGTTCTTGCAACTATCATCGGGCAGGCGAACCTTGCCGAGCGGGCCGTCCGCCCCGCAAGCGGAGCACGTGAAGTGTCCGGTCTGCGGCCCGTTGAGGTTCTCGCAGGTGCCGGGGTCAATCAGGTTCGCAAGCATGCCCAGCGTATCCTCATCGGTAAAGGGCATCTCGTCGGCGACCGTCTCCTCAATGATGCCGCCGATTGCAGCGGGAAAGATGGGTATGCCCGCCGCGAAATGACAGTGCGAGTTGTGGCGGAGCCTTGCGGCGAAGTGGATTCGAGTGTCTAAATCGGGCAAATGCGCGGGCGATTCGTAGATATTCATTTCGACTACATCCTGTCCATTGGAACGCTTGGGGAACGTTCGCATTAACTATAGTTATTATAGCTAAATATCTGCACGAAAGTCAGCAGAGCGTAAATCTTTTCAGATTTACGCGGTGAAACGAAACTATAAAGCCGAGGGGTCGCTACCTCGCGGCTGGAACTCGGATGCCCACCACGGCTTATCGTTCGTGCTGTTGTTGGGATGAAGAAAAGAGCGATAGACCTCAAGCTCCCACTGCCTGCGATCCGACTTCGCCACGGCATCGAGAATAAAGCCGGTGGCGAGCGAAAGAGCGCAGAGGAAAATCAATGCCGCCGCGAGAATCGCAGTCGGGAAGCGGGGCACGACCCCGGTCGCAACGAACTCGTGAATGACGGGGACACCTAGCGCAATCCCCGCGAGGAAGAATAAAAGCGCGATCAGGGAAAAGAACTCCGGGGTCGATAGTTCTTGAAAAGGGTGCCGACCATTGCGACGACCTTAATGCCGTCGGACAGGGTATTCAGCTTCGACTGCGAACCTTCAGGTCGGTCTCGATAGTCTACGGGGACGCTTTGGATGCGCCAACGGCGGTCGACGGCATGTATTGATATCTCGCTCTCGATTTGGAAGCCGTCTGAAAGAACGGGGAACGTCTTGACGAAGGGCTTGGACATGGCGCGGAAACCCGTCATGACGTCGGCGTATTCGTAGCCGTAAATCCACTTGATCATGGCGCGAACCAAATCGTTGCCAAAGCCATGGAGCGCACGCCTATTCTCCTTAGCGTACGTCCCGTTAGACAGCCTGTCCCCGACCACCATATCGGCTCGTCCGCTTAGAATCGGTTCGCAAAGGGCTCTCGCTGCTTGAGCTGGGTAGGTATCATCGCCGTCCACCATGAGGTAGCAGGCGGCATCGATATCGCGGAACATCTGCCGGCAGACGTTTCCCTTGCCGCGGCGAGGCTCGAATCGGACGGTCGCGCCGTGCCTCATCGCGATCGCAGCCGTCGCATCAGTCGAATCGTTGTCGTAGACGTAGACAGTCGAGGCTGGCAGCTCGCGTTTGAAATCTTCGACCACCTTGCCGATGGTCAGCGCCTCGTTATAGCAGGGAATGATGACTGCAATCTCGTCTCGATCCATTCAGAGTACTTCCCTATTTGATATCGAGATAGACACACGGAGAACTCCATGCGCCGCCCTCGCGAGTTGCGATGTCAATATAGCCGCGCTTTGAGCGGATAACCTCGGCATTGGCTATATCGCGCGGCAGGCGAAATAAATCCTCGTGGTCGATATAGGCCGAGCACCTCACCCGTCCGTATGCTCGGATAATCACGAGTTCGTACACCCTGGTCTTATGCCAACAGTATTCGATAACGGTCATAATCAGCCTCCTTTAACTTCCCTATTTGATATCGAGATAGATGCATGGGGCATCTTCTAACCCGCCTAACCGGTTCGCGATGCGAATCCAGCCGCGCTCTGCGCCGACAACCTCGGCATTGGCTATATCGGGCGGCAGGCGTAATAAATTCTTGTGTTCGATATAGGCCGAGCACTCCACCCATCCGTTAGCTCGGATAATCACGAGATCGCGCCATTTGGCCTCGTGACGGCAATACTGGATAACGGTCATTTATCTATCCTTCCGAAAATTTCGCCCGCAGATCGGACAATAGTTGATGGGAATATAGGCGCAGTCGATGCCGTTGTCGTGGGACATCGTCAAATGCGCCCCATGTGGGTCACTGACATCGAGCGTGAGCCCTATCCCGTCAATCAGGTCCATGTCCCCGCTGACGGTATCGATATCGCCCAGGGGCTTGGGATTGTATGGGGAGCACCAAGGGCAATATGAGCCGAAGACACCGCGTGAGGTCCGCCAAGTGTTGTAGCTATGGTTCACCATTCGATACAGTAACTCGGAGGCGGGTGCGATGCGGCTGCTCCCCGCGCCGATGCTGAGATCGAATTTCTTCCGCAGGCGACCCCCTTTGTCCGGGCAGAAGACCTGCGCATCCTTAGGGAGCCCCAGCGTTTGGTAGAGTGATTCGGCGAGACTCTGCGGACAGACAAGCCAGTTTAAATCACCCTGGAAGGTCAGGCCGTGACCGCTCTTGAAATCGGCCATGCACGACTTGACCTCGACGAAGACGAACTCACCCCGCTCGATGGAAGATGGAAACGGTGATAAGCGTTCAGGCCTGAATGCGACGAAATCGACGCGGTGATCATCATCCACCCAGACCTCGGACGCCACCAGGGAATACTCGTGGCGCAACCGAGCCAAGACACGCTCGGACAGCTCCTCTGTCATCTCTTCACGCTGTCCCAATTTATGCCTCCTGATTCTATGGGATTCAGCAAAGTCGGCTATCTGTCCGACTTCATTCGGAGACCCTTCTCGATTTTCTTCAAGACGTGGAGCTTCTCCTCCTCGATTTCGTTGCGCCGCTCCAGCTCCGCGCGAATCTCGCCTAAAGACCGCTCGAGAGTCCCAAAATTGATATTGCAATTTGTGGCCATGAATCAATTCCCCCTACTTTTCCCTATATCGAGTGTTCCAAGTCTTAAGGGCGGCGATGCAGGCGTTGTATTCGTCCTCGCCCTCGATAATCGATTTGCGCTGGGGACCGTCTATCTCTGCGGTACAGCCTTGGCATTTGCAGGTGGCAGAGGAGAAGTAGAGCGTAGGAACTCCCTCGACATATGAGGTCGCACCCCGCCCGAAGGGATAGATGGTCACCTGCGTGCTGCCGCAGAAGGGACAGGCTTTAGCATCGTCTACATCCATGTAGGAGGTGTTCGGACACCCGATAAAGGCCGTCCGTTCCAGCTTGTACTTACGCGCCGGCATCGTTTGCGTCCTTGTAAGTCATGGGAGCGGAGTCATTAGGGCAGCGGGCATCCCATACCTGCTGCAACTGCTCCAGGGAGTCATAGCCGCCCATCTCGATCGGACATTTGGCGGCGACGGCCTGCTCGATATCTGTATGCTCGATTTCCCAGCACGGAGCCCCGTCCAGCCACGGAGCCCAGCGGGGTTTCACAGCCCCGCCGCAGAAGGGGCAAGTCTTGAGTTTCAGGGCGTTTCGGCGCTCGCGAAGCTCCTCGGGCTCCATGCGGGGAAAAGGATCGATCGGATTTGAAGTCGGTTCCATTCGGATACTGCTTTCTATAAGGGGGGATGGCTATCAACTTGCGTCCCAACGCATGTCGTCCCAGTGAGCGAAGCGGCGCGGCGGGGTCGGCATGCGTGCGATTAGATGCTGAAAACGGCTCCGCAGCCCAGGCAGTATGCGGCGAAGCGGGTGTGATATGGGATGCCGGTACCGCAATTCGAGCAGGGGGAATGTCCGTTTTTCGACACGATGGTTGCCGTCGGGCGGGCGATATATGCCGAGAGTAGCTCGTAGCAACTGCGCTGGCTCATGGGGTCGAAATCGTCGTCGCAGGTCTCCTGCAGGATGTCCTCAAGGGGACGAGGGGCGGAGCTCGATTCAGATTCCTCTTTGAGGACCTCTGCGAGTTCAAAACGATCGCTATCGGAAATATCGACAGCAGTCAGCTGGCTCATATCGGATCACCAATCTTATTTATAGGCGTAGGGAAATTCGCCGACTTACTCGGCGCGATGGACTCTATGGCGTGTCGAGAAACCACTGCTTGTAGGGATAAATGGGGAGAACAATGGAATTCGAACAGAGTCCAGCGCGCCGAGCATGTCGGCAGCTATATGGCGAGGGGGCTGCGGCGCCGTCTTCCACTCAGGCACGTGTCACATAAAGGAAGGAAAGGAGTCAAACAAATGGGGTGTCGGGAAAGCGTGAAACCCGACCCGTGAAATAGAATCGATCAAATACGAGGGAGACGACGCCGCAGCTCCTTCGCCAGCCAAGGACAAAGGAGCAGGGCCATGGCGGCAGCATAGACTGATATGACCGCCGCGAAATACACGAGCACCGCAAATGAGAGCATGGCTTAACCCTTGGATGCGGGGAGATGGTCGATGATGTAGTCACGCTGGCGGCAACCGAGGCCCTTGACTCGACGATTCGGGGCGATGCCAGCTTGGGCCATGAGCTGGGTCGCCTTCGCCTTGCCGATGCCTGGGACGGCGATCAGCAGACGAACCACGGGAATGCGCCAGTATTTGGGGTCGGCCGAAGCCTGCTCAAAGGCGACGGAACCCTGTCGGACCAAATCGAGTAAGGCCTTGCGCTCTTTTCGGACGGCTGTGGCCTTCTCAAGGTTCTCACGGCGCTGTTCATCGGTCATGACGGGCAGCTTGTTTGCAGAATCGGACATAGGGTCACTCGCTTTCATCTTCGAATAGGTCTTCGTATTGCTCGGGGGTCAGCTCGCAGATAAACGCCTTCATCTCGGAGCGGTCCTTGCTGGAGACGGTGATAAAGGCATAGAAAGGAATTCCGGAATCATCGGGGTTGGAAGCGGTCGCCACCGCGAGCAGCTGCCCCGCGTGGCGAAGCGTCTTGGCAAGCGTCTTCATGCCCTTCGGAATGAGAGCGTCTTTGGGTTCCAAGACCCGCTTGACCTGCCAATCCCGAAGCGAGGTTCCGGTAATATCCTCAATCTCGTCCATTTAAATTCCTTCCCTATCGAGTTCATCGAGTGCTTGGATGACGATATCGGTCGCTATCGCCCAAAGATCGCGCATGCGGATGTGGTGGGTGACGGCTGCGACCTTCATGCGGTCTACCGCCTTGGAATCAATCTTGAAGGAGACCTGCGTCTGGCGCGGGAAGTCAGCCGCAGCGTATTCCTTCGAGTACGCGGCCTTGATCGCCGCCGCCATTCCCTTTACGCATTCATCGCCAAAGGGATAGGGGCCTGTCGATTTGGCAGTTTCCGCAGAGCGCACGGACGGACTCCCCGAACGCCGGCTCAGCATGGCACGCTTCGCGTCGGCCGTGAGATCCATGCGGTTCTTCGATGGTGCGCCCATGGCTATTCGCCGCCCAGATATTCGTCAACGAACTTGCGGAACTCGGCCACGGCGGCATCGTTGGGGCGGAAGCCGAACAGCGGCTCCTTGTTGTTCGCCGCGTCCTCAATCGCCTTGTGCTTCATCGGGCGCGCCGCGTAGAGCTTCGTGTGGCCGAGCTCGGCGATCGCGGGAAGCTGTTCGTCGGCGGCGCGGGATGCGACCTCGTCCTTGCTGTACTTGTTGAGCAGGATGCCGTCGATATTGAGGTCGGGGTTGAACGCATAGTCGGCTTTGATGGACTCGACGAGGTCGTAGACGTTGCCGAAACCGTTAATCGAGAACATCGACGGCTCGGTTACGATAACCACGTCGTCTGCCGCGACGAGGGCGTTCAAGGTAGAAAGACCGAGGGACGGGGGGCAATCGATGACGATGTAGTCGTAGACGTCCATCGCAGGCTCCAAGGCCCGCTTCAGGCGAAACTCTCGACCGAGGCCTTGGGAGAGGACCGAATCGAGATCCTTCATCGTGATGTCGCCAGCGATGATGTCGCAACCTTCCATGAACTGGACGCAATCAGAGAGGGATGTCTTGGGCTTCTCGAGCAGATTGAAGACCGTGGGGACGGCAGGAGCGGTCTCGGCCTTCATCCAAGTCGTGATGTTCGCCTGGGCATCCATATCGATCAGAAGAACGTTAAACCCGCGCTCGGCCATGCCCTCGCAGAGGGCCTTGCTCGCGGTGGTTTTCCCGACCCCGCCCTTGTTGTTGATTACTGCAATCGTCCTTGCGACCTGCGCCACGCCATCGGCACCCATCATCGGACTCCCTTCGGTTTCGTGCGACCCCGAACGGAATTACAGACATAGATAGCCTCGGTAACGGGCGGCGTACCGTCCGTTACCTTGCGATATTTATAGATGTCGCGTAGTCATCTTCCTGTCCGTCAATCAGCGCTTGGGGCACGCTTTTGACTTAACTATATGATAACAGCCTATCGGCATAATGCAAGCATTATCTGAGGATTATCGGTGCGTCGTTAGTATTTGCGTGGGATGGGTCCAATCGGCAAAGAAAAGCCCCCGCAACCGTCTGGGTTGCGGGGGAAGAAAATCAGCTGCGGAGCCACATAGCCCTTGAGCTAGAAAAATATGAGCCAGACCGTTCCTAAAAGCAGGGAAACATATCCTGCGGTCGACACAAGGAGATCTAAGATGGCAAGGACGGTTACCGTGTTGATCTGGGCGGTACCGCAGGGAGCCAAGCTCGTAGCGAAACCGAACAAGGGATAGATCGCGGAGACTAGGCAGATTGATTCAAGACCTGCCGTCAACAGGGGGTTCACCCCCGCCAGCTCATCGCGATGCAGCAATCCCATCAGGACGGCAACGATAGCGAGTGTCAGCCAAATCAGAAAGACGCCTGCTTTGATGCCCTTGGTGTCCGCTATCCATGACAGGGGCATCGTGCATCCGAGGAAGTCGAGCAGCAAGGCCGAGACGACCAGCAGGACCGCCATCAGTCAACTGGGCTTTCTGCAGGGTCGGTATCGGTATCGGAGCTCGAAATCAGGCCGTTCAGCAGGGACGGCAGGTCGATTCCCGTGCTGTCCTTCAGGCCAGATGCGACCTGGTCGACAATCGAGGTGGTCTCCTTTACGAGCTTCTGGGCGTTGCCCGAGCCGTACATCTTGATGGAGTCGACGGCTGTCAGCGGCTTCGCGACCTGCTCGGCCACCTGGGGCATGATGTCGATGTAGCGGTTGGCGAGCAGATAGGGGTTCTCCATGCCGTTGTAGGCCTGTGCCTGGGCCTTCACGCCGGCAGCGATGCCCTCTCCCCTGCTCTTCTCGGATGCGCCGTCAGCCTCGCCCTTCAGGCGCGTAGCCTCGGCCTCTGCCGTGGCTTTCGCCTTGATACCCTCGGCGTCCTTCTGAGCGGAATACAGCTCGGCGTCGGAGGCGTTCTGACGCTCGATGCGGGCGGCCTCCGCCTGCTTCGTGCGCTTGTAGAGATCGGCTTCGGCTGCCTGCTCTGCGGCGTAGCGGTCGGCCTCGGCCTGCTTCTTCACGGTCGCGTTCAGCTCGCGCTCCCTCACGTCCGCCTGACGCTCGGCAAGCTCGACCTTCTTGGTCTCCGCGGCGATCTCGGCTTCCTGCTGGGCGATGTAGAGCTCGCGCTGTTTCTCGGCCGTGACGGTTGCTTTCACCATATCGGCCTCGGCCTTTGCCTTGTCGGCCTGCTTCTTGAGATCGGCCTGTTTCAGGTCGAGCTGGTTCTGGCGGATGGCGACCTCCTCGGCCGCCTTGATCTGCGCCAACTCGGCTTCCTTTTTAATCTCGGCCGCTTGATCGGCGCCCATGGAGCGGATGATGCCTTGGGAGTCGGAGAAGTCCTGGACGTTGAAGGTGCGCAGCTCGAGGCCGAGGTTGGCAAGGTCGTCCTTGGAGCCGTCGAAGACCTTTGCATTGAAGCTCTCGCGGTCGCGCATGAGCTCCTTCAGATCCATCTGACCGATAACCTCGCGCATCTTGCCCAGCATGACCTCGGTGACTTGGCGCGTCATCTCCTCCTTGTCCATATTCAGGTAGTTCTTGGACGCAGTCTCGATGAGCTCGGGAGTTTGGCCAATCTGGAAGTTCGCCACGGCGCAGGCGTGGATGAGGATCGCATCCTGTGTGGGGATCTCATTTTCGGTGGTCAGCTGCACCTGCACGGCACCGAGGGAGAGAGTGTCGACGCGCTGGAGGAGCGGGATAACGAACGTACCCTTGCCGGAGACGCTGCGCATCTGACCGAATCCAGATACGATCATCAGTTTGTCCGGCGGGCATTTGCGCCAGCAGGACTCGAAGACCATCGCCACGACTAGGATACCGACGATGATGGGGAGCAGGCTGAAGATTACAGATTCGAAGAGCATGCAGCTTCCTTTCTTCAAGGGCGGCTCTGACAGAGCCGCCCAGGTATATACAGTTGTATGTCAGGGGATTACGCCAAGAGCTCAATCAGGCGTACGATCGTCACGATGAGCGTGGCGATGCAGGCGAGACAGCTGAGCGCGAGTGAGAAGGTCCATACACCATGCAGAATCTCGACCTGCTCGCAGCGGGCGAGGCTATTGAACCCGCCGCCGTATCTCGTCCAAATATCGCGAAGTTTCTCGATAACGTGCATATATCACTCCTGTGAAACTAGAAGGATTGTTCCAAAATCACGATAAATGTGCCGATACATGCGAGGACGCCGCATTTGATCACGAAGATCCATGCGCTATGTATGAACTCGTCCTGCTCGTAAGGGCTCAGGTTATTGAACCCGCTGCCGTATCTCATCCAGATATCGCGAAGTTTCTCGATAATGTGCATCTAGCGCTCCTGTGAAACTAGAAGGTGTTCGGGCTCAGAATGCTTCACGATTATTCGCCGGCCGCGCTCATGTTCGTGAGCAACCGGTGGGTCCAAAACCACTGCCAGTAGGCATTGTTCTGGCGCTCAGCCGCCTGGGATTTGGCAGAATCTGCTTCGGTGTTGTCGGCTTGCTCTTGAGCCTCATCGGTTTTGACGGAATCGGAATCGGTCAGCACGATCGGGAAATCCGCACCGACCGCGGCGGCGTTGTACTCGGCTAGGGAAACCTCGTGGTCTGCCTGGTGACTACCGTTTCGGACGGTGACGTAGTAGCTCTTGCTGAAGCCCGCCGAGTCAATATATTTGCCCTCGATGGTTCCCGTCTGCGTCAGCTCGACGTCAGGCGAATCGCGTCCGCCTCGAAATCCACCGTTGTCCAGATACGTCATGATGAGAAAAGCAAACGCTATTATCAGCATGACAGCAAATAAGATGAATTCGATTGCCGCCTGACCGCCTACCGAGCTCTTGTTGAATCGCAACGAACCCACGCCCCTAGAAAGGGATATCGTCATCGAAGTCATCGACGACGGGAGGCATCGGGGCTTGCGGGGCAGATGGCTGCGTGGGTTGGGCTTGCGTCCTAGGGGATGCCAAGAACTCGATGTTAGCGACAATCAAATCGAGTTTGGAATGGCGCTGGCCATCCTTGTCCCATGTCGAGTAACGGAGCTCGCCTGCGATTGCGACTTTCTGGCCCTTCGCGAGATAGCGCGACAGGGCTTCGGCACGCTTGCCGAAGATGGTGCAGTCGATGAAGTTGCCCCTTTCGTCCCACTCGCCGGTCTGCCTGTTTCGAACCGAGGTGTTGAACGCCAGGGTGAACGACAGGAGTTGCGTGCCGCCCGCGGTCGTACGCAGCTCGGGCGGTCGCGTCAGACGGCCGGTCAGGGAAACGTTGTTGATATCGGACATGTCGGTTCCTCTCTCGAAACGCTAATCGATAAGGTCTGCGATGAAGTTCGCACGCTTTGCGCGGGTCGCATGGCCTGCCGCTCGGCTGTGGGATGCCTCGATTCGGCGCACCGCGATGGAGATCTGGTCTGATATACAGGTACCGCTCGAGATATCGGCATAGCGGACGCTCACAACGAGGCCGCGCTTGTGGCCGCTCACTCGGCGTCCGATGAAAAATGCGGGGTATGCTTGGGCAATCTCCATGCGCACGGTCTCCATGCCGCGTGCCTTGAACGGGGACGGCATAGCGACATCCACGACCTCGCCTACCAGCGACTGAACCGCCTCATGGACGAAGGTGCCGTCATCGTGCGGCTCGTCCTCGAAGTAGAACATTCGGCTTCCTATAGGTTTTTCACTTCGCAAAAGGGAGGAGGCGGATTTGGCTCCGCCTCCTGCAATCAGAGTGTTCATATCGTCATCCTATCTGTCCGGCAGGTCGTTTGGGGTGCGGCCTGACAGCTAGGATACTAGCATAGTTAACGGTGCGCCGTTATATATTTCCTGTGTTATCGGTGGATGGTAAGCAATTGCGGACATATGGGGGCGTTTTCGGACATTTTTGGGCTGTTTTAGGACATTGTCCGGGAATGTCCGTAAATGTCCGAAGCGGCGACAAGGCTTTCGATTCGAGAGCACGTCTGTGCCTTGCGGTGGAGACGGACAGGACACCCTTGAAGCTCGCGATAGATGCGTTGATGACTTCAGGCGGCAGTTCTTGCAAATCCACAGACGAGCAAAGGGACTTGAGGTGCCTTCGATATCGGATGAGTGTGGTCTGGGAGAGATGGCGGCACGGATGGCCATCAGCGCAAGAGAATCGAATCTTGAGAAACGTCAGCTCCCGATTCAGGCGGGAGGAGAAGCAGGCCTTTGCATTTGGCTGAAGCCCCAGGGATTCAAGACCCGCTAGGAAGAGATGGCGGATGTACGGCAGGTCTTTTTCAGAGCAGAAAATGTAGCCATCATCCATATAGCGGCCAGCCCCGCCCTGCCCGAGGAGTTCATGGAAGGCGTGATCCAGCCTGTTCAAATAGGCGATCGCTGCAAGCTGGTTCACTTGATTGCCCAATGTCAGGAAATCCGATTCGCGGCTATAGAGAGCGGCGATATCGAGGAGGCGTGACATGGAGTCCGATTCAGGCCGTCCTTGATAGGGCTTCAAGATAATTTCAGACAGGACGGCATGCGCCCGAACCGAGGGGATGCTTCCGAAATAATTCTTGACGTCATATTGGAAAACCCGAGCGTCTGGGCCATATCTCCTGCGTGCCGCAAGCATGTCCCGTTCGAATCGGCTGCGTGCGAAGGAGGTACCCTTGCCTTTCAGGCTCGCCGAGTTCGAATAGACGAGGCTTCGCGACAACATAGGGACGATAAAGCGATCGCATAGGCAACGCTGGACGACTCGATCCTTGTAGCGCGGCCCCACGATATGCCTGATCTTGCCACGCTCGCAAAGGGTGAAGCGGACTGGGGGCTGGCGGCGATACTTACCCGATAGCAGACTCTCGCGCAGGCGGATACAGTTGACGGCGCGGTACCTATCGAACTTCATCGCAGCCGATTTCCATAAGGTACCCTTCGCACATACACGAGCCGCTCTATATAGGTTTTCGAAAGAGAAAACGTCTTCAGGCGTCTTCGGTACCGCCTCGAGCGATCGGCGGCTCAGATCTCGACGGCTCTTCTCTCGGCGTTCACGCCGCCTTGCCCGTTGGGAGCGGTTCAAGGAGCTCCCTCCTTTCGCAAATCATCAATAAGCCCCGGCTGCACCCCTATTCAAGGTGCCGATTCCGATGTGCCTGACAACCGCGGATGCGATCCAGATGCCGTCTCTTTCGAGAGGCAAGTCCGCCCATCTTGCATCACCGGGGCCTGTATTCGCAGCGCCGAATGGGACGCCGACCGGTGGGTATCCCCTTTTCTCCTTTACCATTCCGCTTTCACGAGATGCGCTACTCAGACCAAATGGAGAAAATCGGGACAGACACAATTCGAGTTCGTCGCGTTGTTGTTGTTCGACGGATCGCCGTTGGTGTTGACATTGAGGAAGTTGTTGGAGTTGTTCGGGTTCACCGAGCGCTCCCACCAATTGCTACCAATCTACGGATGCCCACCTCTCGGCACTCCACAGGGTGAGCATCGAGAGGTAAACAGCCTCGGGAAGTTAGGAAAATTCTCCATTATCCGTCTCGCCTGTTGACGCAAATTGCTTCAGGCGATGCCGTTCCGACTTTATCGCGCCTTTGGTTACCTTCATGGTATTGGACACGGATCCAGCGAGCGAGATAAGCCTTTCCATCTTCACAAACGGCTTCTTGACTTGAATTTCGGCACCATTCTGGTCTCTTTCCGTGTAGACAACTTGGGGCATATCGTCCAGCCAGGCATCGATCAACATCGCAATCAGGCAAAGCCGTCCGTAGGCATCATTCAGGCAGGAAAGCCTCTGGGCACTTTCGACTTGAGTCATCGCGTAGATTCCATCGGCCTCGGCCGTTGCCTGCATCAGGTCGTAGCCGGCGCGACAGATGTACTGCGTCTCGGTGAGGGCACGGGATTTCGGTAGCTTCTTGGCTATCGAAATGAGTTCACGCCAGACAATCCGTGCTTGTCGGAGATATTCAGTCGAGACTGATTCAGTCTGTTTGCTCTTGGGAACCATGAGACCTCTAGATAACGTAAAGGAACCTCTCCAGCAAATGCCGGAGAGGTCCATGTGCGAAGGTTAGAAGGAGAAAGCGGGACAGACACAATACGAGTACGTCGCGTTGTAGTAGTCCGACGGATCGCCGTCGGTGTTGACCCTGAGGAAGCTGTAGGAGTTGTTCGGGTTCACCGAGCGCTCCCACCAACTGCTACCAATGCCAAGACAAGAGTTGCCCGAATAGTTGTTCGTTACCTTGCCCTGGAA
>NZ_QSKB01000016.1:0-57642 GCF_003469085.1 Collinsella sp. AM29-10AC | reverse complement strand
AGATCAAGTCGTCCTCGCAGACGCTCAAGCAGGAATACCTCGATACATACGAGCGAGGTGAATGACATGATAGGCAAGAGCTATGCAAAGATAGCGATTGTTGGCTCTGTACTTTGTCTTGCAATGGTTCTATGTGCATCATTTGCGAGGTATAGGTCCGAGCAATCGTTTATCGATGGCGCTGAGAACGGTTTTGGCATAGACGGGATGTATGTCAACGATGGCGCGACCAGGCCGTCTATGGCGATTCTTGCAGGCGAAGACATGGAATGGCAAATCTGTAATGGCGATGGCTCTTGTCTGAGTGGTCGTTTGGCCGCAACGAGCGATCCGAATTCGTTCGATCTTCTCGACGATGATGGAGCGGATTGCGGTTCTGTTCACCTTTCATATGCATCGCGAGACGGGATGGACGGCATTCTCTACGTCTCCCACGAAACTGGCGATTTCAAGATGCGCAGGACTAACCGGGTGCCGGCTTTTATCGAGGAGTGAGAGTTCCCGGCGGCCTGCCGATCAGGCCGCCGGGCTATCGAGCCCCGCATTCATCCGTACACGCACGGATGAATGCGGGAAGTGTCCGGATAAAGTTGATAATCAAGGAAACAAAGCCGTTCTGCCTGGGACGGCTTTGGCCTGGACTTTAACTACAACATCGCAATCGACACTTATCAGCTCGCGCAACGCGCATGGCCAAATCTCGGACGCTGGTGCATGGAGGACCTTCGAGATTTACTGGACATCCAAAACGACGACGCACACCGCGTGCTCGCCGACAGCGAAGACGAGATGGCTGTCTACAATGCGATCAGAAACGGTGTGAAGTCCGGAGAGCTTTCTGTGGAACCGCCGCGCCGTCGCGCGAGCCGACCGGGCAACCCGGGCAATCTGGTCCCGGCTCTCCCGGTCGTATTCCTACGATATCGCCCCTAGATCACCAATGTGTCAGATAAAGAATGAGGCAATGGCTATGATCACGCCTACGGCAGATGCAACGACTGCGCCTTTTTTCCTCTCCTTTAGTCCGACGAATAGGGTTGCCGTAAAGTAAAGGGCGGAAATGCAGGCTATGGCAAGCGAAACGAGTTCCTTGGGCGGTTTCAGCAAGAGGTCGCTAGCAAAGAGTAATGCAAGCAGGGCAAAGCCGATTGTGGTCAAGTATCTCGATTGATTTTGCGACAACATGGCAACTTCCTTTCAGAACATGCAAGTGAAAAGTCGGTACGATGTCATTGCGGTTGCAAAAAAGCCGCCGCTAGGACCGGTTGTCACGAGACCGGCGATAACTTCAGCGGTGCCAGCAAGCTAGAGATCGCGCAGGCAAGCCTCCTCCTTCGTGTTCAGCGTGACCTTGTGAGGGACGGTGCGGTTATTTGCAGATCCGTGAGAATCGCACCACGCCTTGGAATATGAATCCGTGCAGCGCCCGCGCTCAAAAAAAGGGATATATCGTACTTTTCGTCGTAGTTGTCTCCGACGTAGATCTCGCTGCTCTCGGCGGGAGATCCCTCGTCGGCATGGGCTGCCGCAACGGGCACAAATGGTGTCATGACAAGGGAGAGGCAAAGAGCTGCTGAGACGATGGAGGGCAGGCATTTCTTCATGGCTGGCTCCTTAATCTGGCCTTTGATAGTTACTTGATGTCGCCTCCTTCCGCTTTATATCCGTTGTATTTGGCGTATTTCTTTAATAAGGCAAGAGGTTCTTCCTCTCCTTCGGATAAGCCGATGATGTTTCCTTGATCATCCAGTATGAATACGGACGGAATATGCTCAAGTTCATATTCGTCATACACGGTATTATCTTAATCTATGTATATGGGAAAGTCTCCTTCATGGACCGAGGCTTCGTTTTGAAACGGGATACCGCTTCGATTCGTTCCGGACGCGGATGTGGACGTAACTGGTCTCGGTGCCAAGTGCGATTTCAGTGACGTATATGACTAAACGGGAATGTTTGAGCAGTGCCGGAGTCTTCATCTGGATTGTTCCGACTGAAACGTCAGCCCGAATACACTGCATGGCAACTCCAACAAGAATGCCCCCGGCGTAATCCTTCCCAAGGCACGGCAATAGCCAAGTTCAAGTGAACGCATAAAGGTGGCTCCCGATGGTTCGGAAGCCACCTTCACAATTTAACCGATGGAAAAATCGATTGCTAATTCAATTTGACCCAGATGGCTGGGCGAACTCCGAGAGTCGAATCCTGCGTGCTGCCGAGGTCGCCGCAGGAGATGCCACCTTCTTCGTCAATGTAACTAGTCAAGGGTTGACCGGCGTAGTAGGCCCCATATGAATCGTCTTCGCATTTCTCTATATCGGAAGCCCACCATGCCTCGGGGACGTCCGTGCCGGCTAGAGTCGCGTACATATTATCCTCGCTAAGGTAATCGCTCCAGGAGTCTAGAATCGTTACGTCGCCTGCTAAAATCCCGCGCTCGGCATCGTTGAAGGCGTATTCTATGAAGGGTCCGTTCAGATACCTATACAGCGAGCTTGACTTGAAGTCCCATACGTCTCCATTCTCGTTGAATTCCATCTCATCGATGCAATGCTCGGTCATGAGGAGAGCCCTGTCGCCCTCCTTGTGGAGGACTATCCATTCAATCGGTTGGCCCTCGATATCCTTTCCTGTATAAGCCGAGAGCTCGCCCGAATATGTTCCCAGTTCGACGGTCTGCTCAATCGCGACGCTTTCGATTTTCTCCTGCTCCGCCTTCATGTCCGCCCTTGCTTCGAGCATGGACGGCAGGGGCGAGATGGCGACCATGACGGCAAGCAGGACGATGCCCGCGACAGCCGCGACGGCTATTTTCTTCCTCCTTTTGGAGAGGTTCGCAATCTTCGCGCCGGCCTCTCTTGCCTTCTCGCCCGAGTCCCCGTATCCCTGCTCGGCCAGCCTCTCGAGGCTTTCCTTTGCGGCCTCAGCTTCCTTCCTGTTGCCCTTCTCGAGTATCGCGACGCTCGTCTTGTAGACCCTGTCCCTTCTGGATTCATCCAGGAACGCGGCATCTTCCAGATCCGCCAGTTTCTCGCGCACGGCGCCGCAGTTCCAGCAGGTTCCGCGCTTGAGGTTCACCGCCCCGCAGCCGCACTGCCACCATCCCTCGTGCTCGGAATGGACACCCGAGCATTTGCAGGCATCGGCGCCCATCTCGGAGAGCAGGACATCGCGTTCCGACTCCTCGATTCCGTTGAGCGCGAGTGGCGCGGGGTTATCGATGTCGACCGGGTCGTCGAAGGACGTCTCGCAGTCCGCTCGGGTCACAACGGCACGCGAGCCGGTGATAACAGACAGCTTGATTCTCACCGCCTTGGGCCTGAGCACCTCGCCGGCGGGCAGGTCGGCATCTAGGAGCGAGAAGTCGACGTTCTCCGTCTCCCCTCCCTCGCCCTCGAGCCCGACCGTGAACTCTATGCGGCTGATGGGTTTCGTCGATACGTTGACGATCTTTGTCTGGAGGAAGCAAGCTCCCGTCTCGGTGTCCCTGGAGACCTGGACGGCCAGTACCCTGACGGGGCAGAGTTCCTGCCAGGAGGGGTTGGCGTCGCGGTAGACGATCTTGTACTTTGACATGTCTACACCTCGGGCAGGGCGTCTTCATCCGTTTTTGCGCTGGGCGCCGGCGCAGCTCGGTCTGGCAGTGCGCAGACGATCAGGCCGACCATGAGCGCCGTGCCGAAAAGGCCGATGAACCAGAGGATTCCCGCGTCATTGGTGTAATGCCCCTTGGCCCTGGCAATCTTAACGAGCTCCGCCACGCCGCAGATGTTGGCGGCGATCGCCAGGAGAGGCAGGAAGAAGATTATCAGCTCCATAGTTCTCATTTTCGGTCCTTTCTTCTCGGCCGCCAGCTTCGACACCGGCGGTCATCCGTCACTTCCGATAACACCAATTCTACTGTCCTCACCTGCGAATTTGTTGAGCAACAAATTCGATTGAGTGAGCGGTTGATTGCGCCGCGAAGGCGTTTAGTTAATTACGTTTGCCGCTGCGGCAAGACCGATGCAGAAATCTGAAATAGCCCTACGCTCGGCGATGTATCTACAAACCCTGAGCGAAGGGAGCCGCAAATGCATGCAGCGGCAATTAACCTTCGGGGGGGGGTATCTCCTAGGAGAACCCGCCTCCAAGGCCAATCTATCATCGAGTACGTCCTGATCATCGCCATCATCGGCCTGGTGATCGTGTTCGCGGGACCCGGCGTGGCGGGGGCCATCCGCAACCAGTTCAACCTGGTCGGCAACACGGTGAGCAATGGGACGACCGGCGGGGTCGAGGGCGGCGCAACCGGCGGCGGCTCTGCGGGAGCCGATTCCGCGACCGTCCAGGCGGCTGTCGCCAAGGACGCGAAGGACTGGACGCTCGACGAGCAGGAGGCCGTGGCCGAGGACATCGCCGCCAAGGGCGAGGCGTCGCCGGCGTACGCAAAGGCGAAGGCCGCGATGGACGCGGGGACGAAGTTCTCGATGAAGTTGACGAACGGCAAGACGCTCGAGTATCGCATCATCGGTATCAACCACGATGACCTCGGGGACGGCTCCGGTAAGGCTGGGCTCACGTTCGAGGTAACCAACACTGCCATGGACGAGCAGCGAATGAACGCCACGAGCACCAATGCCGGCGGCTGGGAGAAATCGGAGATCCGCGGCCGCCTCAATTCCGGTGACCTCTGGTCGCTCCTACCGATCGAACTCCAGTCCAAGGCGAAGGCCGTCACGAAGATGACCGATAACAAGGGTGGTGGCAGTGCCAGCGCCCCATCGGCCACGACCGATAAAGTCTTCCTGCTCTCGATGACCGAGATCTACGGAGACCGCCAGACCGACGGTACCCAGTACGAGTACTACAAATCCAAGGGCGTGACGTACTCGAACCATTCAGGGGTGTCGTCGAGCTTTTATCACTGGACGCGCTCCGTGGATCCGAGCGGCTCCGCGTACTTCCGCTGTATCTATAGCAACGGTAACTATAACGACTACGGCGCGACGTACTCGTATTGCATATGCCTCGCCTGGTGTTTTTAACCTGTCTTCTAGCTTGTCTTCTAGTTTGTCTAGTGAAAGGCCCGTGCAATCCTGCGCGGGCCTTTCTTTTGGCGATTACTTGAACAATTTGAGGTTCATGGTACAAAGGTAGTCGGTTCGAGGAAAAAGGGGTCGTACTGCGCCTCTCAGAGCGCCTGCCGCACTTCACCTCTATTACCTCTGCGGCGCCCTCGTATAGGGCCCATCCCGCTTGCCGTTTCGTTGCAACCGCTCACTTGTCCACCGGTCAAGTGAACTACTGGAATAAATACAGCGACACGCTTGTCCGTTACAGTCGCTATATCTGTGTAAATCGCCGCGATAAATACAGCCCGTACTCGGCTGTATACCAGCTACGCGTATGTAGATTCATATCGCGTTAATAAATCGGCTCAAGCGCGTGCAAAACGCGCAAGTAGCCGCAAAAGGCGATTATCGCGTAGGTAGATTTTTGGCACCCTGTTGCTTACTGAAAATTAAGCAATTGCTTAAAACAAAAAAGGTCAGGCACTAAGTGCCTGACCTGCAAACTTCTGGTCGGGACGACTGGATTCGAACCAGCGACCCCTTGACCCCCAGACCCCTATTTTCGGCTCTACCTGTGGTTTTTTTATTATAGCACGCGCAAATAGCGCATGTAAGCTGTTTCCGCATATGTAAATTATCGCAGGTAAACACAGGTTTCTACATCTCGTTATAATTCGACTTACAAACTCATAGCGCAGTCGGTGATTCTCTGGTGACTCCGGAGGCTCCGGAATCACCGACTTTTGAGTTTCCGCAGGTAGATATTCCTATCTGGAATCACGAAGTGTTTTGGGAGCAAAATGGGTAGCGAAAAAGAGAGCAATAAGACTTTACGCATATGTGGAAGCGGGTCGGTCAGGAAGAACAAGGGGAGGTGGCAGGCCGTCGTTAGCCTCATCGACGAGGAGACGGGGGGACGCACGCAGAGGACGAGGAACACGGGCATCGCATGCCTCAGCGATAGCACCCGCGGCAAGAAGGCCGCTCTGGATGCCTTGGCGGAGTTCAGGGACGAGATCGCGGCGGAGCTCGCCGAGGCCGAGGGCTTGAGGGTCGCAGCCGAGGAGCGGCAGGCGCAGCTCGAGGCGGACGAGTACGCGCTTCTCCCCTTGGGGGTCGCGCTCGAGAAATTCATCGACTTCTGCCTGCAGATGAACCGAATCACCCCGACCACGCGCGATGACTACCATTTCAGCGCCCTGCACATCGAGCGCGACGAGCTGGGGGCGATTCCCGTGAACGAGGTCACGACCGACGACATCAACGCATGGTCTGCGCGGAGGATCGCGCTCGGTTGCGCCCCCGATACGCTCAACAAGGCGTTTAAATTGGGAAAGCGCCTCTATACGGTGCTTGTCAAGAGAAGCAACGACACCATTGGCAAGAACCCGTTCGACGGTGCCTTGGCCCCGCGCATCATCGGACGGCCGCGCAACGCGCTCAGGTCGGACCTCGTGCCGAAACTCAACTCCATCTGCTCCATGATGCCCGACTCGCGCTTCAAGCGGGCGGTCGTGCTCGCCCTGCACACCGGCATGCGCATCGGCGAGGTCTGCGGGCTTCGGTGGTGCGACGTGGATTTCGAGGCGGGGCTGATCTCGGTCAGGCACTCGGTGGCGTATGCGAAGGGGATGGGCTCGTTCATCAAGGACACCAAGACCCATGATTGCAGGGCCATCCCCATCGACCCGGTGGGTCTTCTCCCCTTCTTGAAGGAGATTCACGGCATAGACCTCGATAAGCTGCGCTCGCGCGGTCTGGCGGGCTCGACCGAAATCGGGGACTGCTATATCCTGTCTGAGCCGGGCGCGTCCTTCGCGACGACCAGCTACGTGCGCCGCGCGTTCAAGACGTTCTCGGAGACCAACGGACTCATGGGCACCAACGACGAGCTGATTACGTTCCATGGCCTTCGCCATACGTTCGCAACGCAGTGGATCCGCCAGGGCGGCGATATCAAGGCGCTCCAATCAATCCTAGGGCACAAGGACGCCATGGTGACGCTCAACGTCTACGCCGACATCGAGCCGATCTCCAAAATCCATAACATGCTGCGCGTCTCGCCATGCCTTTGGCGCGGCTACCTCGGGCTTCGGGTCGATCCGGGTCCCATGTTCCAACAGCGCATCCAGGAGGCCGTCGAGACGCTCCAGGCGTTCGGGTACGGCATCACTGAGCCGGACGACCGCAATATCGTCATCCGCGACGTGAAGACAATCAGCCGGCTCTACCCCACCGAGTACGCGGCGGTGCTGGGAGCCATCCCTGCCGAGGCCACAGTGATTTGATGAGGGCGCCGGCGGCGGCACTGCCGCGGGCAGGTATCTAGCGGAGGGGCAGCGCTGCCGAATGGCAGGGAAACCCCTCCGTTTTCAGTTTGGAATCAGCTGTCGGAATCGGGCGATGCGTCTGCACTGTCGGCATAGCGGAACTCGACTTGGACGCCCATGCGCTCCAGCTCGCGGGCGATGGCGCGGGAGGTTGCATTTGCCTGACCGTAGGGGCCTGCGTCCCGCCCGCACTCGTCATAGGCGGCTTGATCCCTAAAGTAGGTTATCGGCACAACAATCGGGCTTTCGGCAAATACCTCGGCGTGCTTCTCGATTACGGAGCGGGCGTATGCCACCTGCTGAGCCTGGATATCGGCGGCACGGTCGAGGTATTCCCATGCGGCATCGGAGATGCGGTATCTCGTCTGGCGAGGGTTCTCCCAGTTCTTGATTGTTTTCACGTTGGCGTTGAGGGCATCCGCCACGTCCTGCTGGGTGAGTCCCAGCATTTCGCGGCGGGCCCTGAAATCGGCTTTTCCCCTCGCCATCCTATTCGCCTGCCTCGGTCGAGTTCAGATGGACGGTCTCGGTAACCTCCCCCGCGCCCTGGTTGACGGGAATTGGCGGAATCCACTTGACCACCAGCTCGTCACCAAACTTGCCGTCCTTGCGGCCCTTGCGCTTTCCAGTCCAGAAGCTCTGCCAATGGGCTCGGCGAACGTGAGGCGCCACGGTGCGCTCTCCTGTCCTCTGATGCGGAGTGTATCTGACTCGGCGTGCCGCGCCGATGGCGCTGCCAATCTTGGCTCCGAGCATACGGACGGTCTCGGTGTTCGTGCGCCTGCCGGCTTTCTGCCCCCTTGGGGTTTTCGGCGGCGTGTAGACAATCTCCGCGCCGTTCTCGGCAGAAAGTACGAAAAGTAGAAGGTTGAGCGAGGCCGTGGCGCAATAGCGCAGGCATGCCAGCTCCTCGGGGTCGGAGAGTCTGTTTCTGGACATCGCCCCTCCCGTCAGCTCGTCGAGCACATCGTCGATGTCGGCGATGTGCGCCAGGCACGTCTCGAGCGTAGCACCGTCCTCGATTACCAAGGACATGCGCGACCGCGCTCCATCGTCCATGAGGTAGACGAACGTCATGCCGAGTTCTCCCATGAGGTCGCGGTCCAAGTAGGCGAAAAAGCCATCTGCCCAGCGCTTGGTGGTCTGGCAGCTCACCGGCACATGTGCATCGACATAGATAATCGGATACGGCATGCGATGAAGCAGCTCTACCGGCAGGTCTCCGTCTAGTTCCTGCTCGACCAGCGTGTCGGACACTGTGCGGTCAATCTTGTAGACCTGCCTGCATGCGTGCCACCTCGCAATCCATGGGAGGTCATCGGACATGACCCATCGACCGTCAACGGTCGATGCCGTGTCGGTCAGGTCAATCGGCATCCCTGTCCTTGCGGAGCATGCGTCGAGCATATCGAGTGCCATCTCTAGACAGTTCCTATCGCCTGAGTTCATCTGGGGATACGGGGCGACCAGTTTGGGCAGATGGGGGTAGAGACCGGTCAGGCGGTCGTATTCCTTCGATGCGCGGGAAAGCGGATAACGTTTTGCCATGGGCTAGTCCTTTCTCAGTGTCGGGCGCGGTCCGTTTTTTGCGGTCGCGCCCGTTGCAAAATGTTCTAGCTGAGCGTTAGCACTCGGCGGCGAAGAGCTTGTAGATAATCTGGTCGAACTCGTCGTCACTCTGCCAGTCCTGCCACCACTCGCTGCGTCCGGCTTCGAGTACCTCCTTGAGCCCATCGGCGGTCTTTATGCCGTAATCGAAGAAGGCTGCGGGGAGCCAGAGGTTGGAGCCGTTGTCGGTGTACGCGCTGAAATCGCCCCACGCGGAATGCTCGAAGCGGTAGAGCCGGTAGCATTTGCCGTCGAATTCGACATCATCGACCCACTTGCACTCGCCGGTGATGTAGCTCGGGAGCTGGCAATTGCAATGGTCGGCCTTGTCAGCGAACTCGCGTAGCTCGGGCATGCGGTCGAGCGGGTCCACAATCTCGATGGTGTCCTCGCCGATAACATCCCCATCCTCATCAAGCAAGGTCTCACAGACCTCAAAGACGTTGCGAACGATGCCCCGCTCGCAGACCTCGACCTTGCCCGTGTCGCGCACGTCCGCGGCATACTCGCGGACGGTACGCAGCGCCTCGACACGCCCAGCGCCCTCGTACCAGGTGTCAGAGTCACAAAGTGGATTCACGTCGGTGTCCTTGCCGTTACCCTCGTAGATTGTCTCGCGACTGCTGACGGTGTACATCTTCTCGTCGGCGGTTTGATTGATTTCAGCCATTATTCTCCCCTAGTTCGGTTTGCGGGTCAGACCCGCGTGTTGTTGCTAATAAGTATACCCCCAAAGGGGGTACATTGCAAGGGGAAGTTCGAGCTTCGGTGGACTTTATCCTGCTGTAATTGCTGGGTGAATCCGTAGTTTCCGAGGCGATCTATCAGGGAGAATGAGAAGAATAGGGAAAACAAAAATAAGAAAAAGAAGAAGGATGAAGAGAACTTTTGAAATCTTGGTCTAACAGAGCCAATCAACTTGTCATTATTCTTGTCCTCGACCGAGTAACCCCCGAAGCCTTACCATCGTCTCTCTAACCTTGGAGAGACGTTTAGAGAGACGGTCTGTCCTCCCCACCCGCCGGCCCCAAAATAAAGCGGACCCCCGCCGGGACCCGCTTCATCGAAAGTTATTTAGAACGGGATTTCCTCCTCATGTTCACCCTCAAGGTTATTTTCCTTGTTTTCTTCGAGCGCCGACTCAGCCGCCCGCGCCATATCGTCCAAACATTCCTCCGGCTCGGGTAGGCGAGATAAATCGATGACGCACCTGAGTCTCTCGCAAGTCTCGATGATGTGCTCTTTGGAATACCTCGCAGTATCGATCTCGCCCTCGTAGGGATCCATGTAGCCGTGGAGCCAGACAACCAAATCACGGTTCTCGGCTTCATTCTCGCCGAAATCGATGAGTTCATCAACGGACATGTCGGCACGGTCCCGCGAATCATCCTTTCCCGCAAGTTCCCAGCCGAGCTGCAGGGCGCACTTCTCGTGCAGGCTGAGGTCGTCCATCCCAATCTCCTTGAGATTAAGCGGGTTCGACCACTTGCGATACGGTAGGGCATCGTACTGGAGAGCAACGTTGATGTATCCGAGTGGCTCGAAGATCTCGCGGAGGTCGCAGTACTGGAAGAGAACATCGCAATCGATGTCGGGGTCGCTCATGATCGCCGCCGCGAGCAGGTTCGCGTCCTCGGCGGTACCGATTTCATTGAGTGGGAGCCACTCGAAAGGCGCAAAGCGACCGAGGTATTTCCATCCGCAGAGGCGCAGGGATTTCGGTTCGACCCCTTCGCGTTCCGCCTCGCGTGCGAGTTCGTCAGCGAGCTGTGCGGGTGCCAGCGGAAGGCGAATCTCGGCACCGACGCTCGGGTCTTTGCGATAGGTCTCGAAGGACGCGCCTTCGAGGGCGGTGACCCAGATGACAATTGCGGATTGGTCGGTCTTCTCGTTCTGCTCCATTTGGCTTAACCTCTTCCTTGGAAGTTCCGTTCGGTAAAAGTCTATCGCTGTCGCATCTGGTCGTCTAGATCTCGGGGAGAGAAAGATGGGAAAAATAAGCCAAGGTGAGTTCCTCGGGCGGCTGCGCGACCGCAACTCGCACTACGCCGCCAGCGAGTTCGAGGTTGTCGGCGAATACGCCGGTATCGGTACTCCCCTCCCATGTCGCTGCCTTGTGTGCGGCAACGTATGGGACGGCAACCCCGACTCGATGCTGCGCCGGAACGCGCGATGCCCCAAATGCGGCCGGGCAGCTGCGGGCAAGTCATCGGGGAAATCGAGGATGTTGACGCATGAGGCATTTGCCGAGCGGGCGGCGGCCTGCTGCCCTGATATCGAAATCACAGGCAGGTATGCGGGAGCCAACACGAGGCTGACCGTCCGTTGCCGCAGGTGCGGCTATGAATGGGATGCCTTTCCGGCTACCGTGTTGCGGTCCTGTTCGTGTCCATGCTGTACGAATAGGGTGGCGGTGACGGGCATCAACGACTTGGCGACCACGCATCCCCAAATCGCGGCGGAATGGAATCACGAGCGCAATGGGGAACTGGAACCCACCGATGTCGTTGCGGGTTCATCCAAAAGGGTCTGGTGGCGATGTCACGAGGGCCATGAGTGGCAGGCGATCATTTATCGGAGGAAGGCGGGCAGCGGCAACTGCCCCGTATGCGGAAAGTAAAAGGGAGGGTCCAAGCCCTCCCCTTTTGGTATCTATAGGCCGTAGACCTCGACCATGGCCTTGCCGATGCGGTGCGGGATGCCCGTAACGAGGGCGTTGCCCATGCAGAAGGCGCGGTGGCCGTCGGTCATGCCGGTGTCGGTCCAGCCCTTGGGGAACCCCTGTAGCTGGTCGAGCTCGTCCGGCACCAGGCGGCGGAAGCGGCCGTCGGAGCACTCTATGACGTGCTTGAAGCGGCTCGCGCCGGTGCCGCCCTCGCCGGTGAGGATCGTGCGGCTCGGCTTCTCGGTGGAATCGGGGAAGCTCATGGCACCCTCGGAGTAGGTGTAGGTGAAGCCCGTCTTCTTGTTGGTGCGCTCCTCGCGCTTGGCTCCCTTGAGATAGCGCCAGTCGGGCAGCTTCTCCTCGGCGATGTAGAACTGCTCGGGTACGTCCGATTCGTCCACCAGCACGTCACCCAGCACGCGGCGCTCGCCGCGGTAGTCCTCGGCGAAGTCGCAGGTGAGGACATGGCATCCCTGCATCACGCCGGCGTTCTTGAACTGCGAGACCTTCTGGCCGACGCCGAAGCGTGTCGAGTTCTCGTAGGGGTCGGGCAGGACATCGAGTTCGGCCATCTCGTCGGGGTAGACGGCGGGGAACGCTTTGGCCATGACGCCGCATTGCATGCGACCGGCCATGTCGGTATCGACGGCATCCTTCTCGCAGAAGATGTAGACGCGCTTTCGGCGCTGCGGGAAGCCGTACTCGGCGGAGTTGACCACGCGCCACTCGACCGTGTAGCCGAGGTCGGCGAGGCAGCTCAGGATGATGGCGAAGTCGCGCCCGCGCTGGGATGCGGGGGACTTGAGCAGGCGGTCGACGTTCTCGAATAGGCCGAAGCGGGGCTTCTTCATCTCGAGGAAGTGGTAGATGTCCCACCACAGGACGCCCTTCTTGCCCTCGATGCCGTGGGCTTGGTTGAGGGGACGAGCCACGGAGTAGTCCTGGCACGGAAAGCCGCCGACGACCATATCGACGTCGGGAATCTTGGTCTCCCCCGCCTCGGCCTTCTCCAAAACTCTGTTGATGTCCTCGTTCACCACGGAGCCCTCGCCAAAGCGCTCGGCGTAGCAGCGGGCGGCGAACTGGCGGGACTCGGTTCCAGGTGGCTCCCACTGATTCGCCCAGATGGTGGTAAAGGGACCGGCGGGCTTCATGTAGAACCCGGGATGGTACGGGTCCGCGTAGCCTTCTAGGCCCAGACGGAACCCGCCGACGCCCGCGAAGAGCTCGGCAATCTTGATCTCAGACACGTTTCTCCAATCGCTGCTGTGTCCATTCTTGCGTGATTGATGATAATCGATCTCGCGGACAAGGTAAAGATCGGAAGTGAAATTTGCGTCGGCTGGCGGGTTGCCTTAACTTTCCAACTTTCCACTTAACTTAACACTTGAGCTGGAAAGCTGGAAAGTTGGGTGGAAAGCTGGAAAGATGGGTGGGGAAGCTGAAAAGTTAGATAGAAGGCTCGCGACCGAATTGCTCGGCCAACTCCTTTCCTTTAATCCAGACGTTCTGGCGGTACATGTGAACTCTGTTAACCGTCAGGGGCTTATCGTTCGCGTCGGTGCCGGTTCCTCGGACGAACAGGACGCCGTCGCGGCTCTTCGGCCAGTTGGGCGCCGTCATGGGTATCCCCGTCTTGGGCGTCACGCGCGGCGTACCGTCCTTTTTCAGGACGGGCGCATCTACTAGACCATCGCGGAATATGAGGCCGCGCATGCCGTCCCAGAGCGCCCTGGCGGCATCGAGGTATGTCCCGAGCCAAAGGGTGTTGAATCCAATGAAACGGCACTGATGCAGCGGACAGTTGCGGTATCGTTCCTCGAGAACGGCCACGACCATGGTGGAGTCGATGAAGGGAACCGCGAACGAGGAATCCTCAAACTCCACCGATGGGTCGCACAGCTCATCGAAGTCGATTGAGGGGGTCAGTTTCATATCCTCAGTCCTGCCGCCTGTGGGTGTCAGCGTCATCGTCTTGAAGACGATTCCGGCCTTGGCGAAAAGCGGGACCTGCGAGATCTTGCCAGCATGACCTGTGAAGAGCCTGACTACTACCTGCTCGGCGAGGGACTTGTTTTCGCGGCCAGATTTCGTCTTAATCGGCAGGTTGAACGGTGCGGCGAGTTCTTCCAGCGTCTGACCGGCGCAGGCATCGGAGATACCGTGCAGGTGCGCCTTGAGTTCACTCATCGAGGACAGGCCGCCTTGGTCGGGAATCATGTGCAGGCCGTCATCTAGGCGCTCACGTGCCATCTGGGTGACGAGGGATGCCTTCAGGCGGAACCTCGGCCTGTTTGGCCACTTCGGCGAGGTGTCGAGGTAGAGCAGCTGGGGGTTGATGAGCGTAGAGAGGTTCGGCATCTCGGTATCGACATCGCCCTTGAGGGCGGTGCGGACGAACTCTCGCACGGTCGTCCAGTCCGCCTCCAGGCGGCATCGGTCTACCTCGCGCCACGTGTGGAGGTCGTAGCCCTTGAACTCGAAGCCCGCGTACTCGACTTTCACTCCCCTGCCGGGACGAACGTAGAGGTAGTAGACGACGAGCAGGCGCTCGGCCTTGTGCCAGAAGGCGGAGGTAGAGAAGCTCTCCGTTACGATGCCCTCAGGCGCCACGGCGGTGATGGACATGGGTTCCTTCGCGCACCAGCCGCCACGGGCGCCCTCTTTTAGACCCGTGGCTTTTACCTCCCATGGTTGCCCGTCGATGACGATATCGGGACGGCGATCGGAGTCTGCAGGATAGCCAAGCACCGACTGCTCGATGACTGCACCGATGCGTCCCTTGTTGCGGGATGCCGCCGATGCGGTGAGAACGCCGGCGGTATCGACCTCGGCCACGGTATGGCCGATGATGGCGCCGAAGCGCTTACGGATCTCCTGTTCAGTGAAGCTGTGGTTTCCCTTGGCCATGCTCTCCCCTTCTGTCTCCCTTACGACCAAGGATAGCGATCATTCTGGTTTATGGGAGGTATTGCGGGGCGCGGTCCGCTCGGCGGTACGGGCGGGGGCGATGTTATGGGATGGCTGAAGCTATTTCCCGCTGCCGGAAAGCAATCTTGAATAATAACAAGGCGCTTGGCTCGGCAGGGAGCCTTTGCGTGGCTCACCTGCCGTTTTGCTTGGGTGTGTAGGCTAGACGCTCGGTAGGTTTGTAGTTAGGTAGCTATGTAGGCGTGTAACTGTGTAGTTCGGTAGCCGTGAGGATGGGTAGTGCAGTAGCGGGCTACTTGCAGGGTCCCTGCGGGGCGCTTGCCGCGGGGGTGTCGTTGTCGGGGTCGTGGACAACATACCAGCTATCTTTGTAATGGCAGATGTCTCGACAGGTGCCGTCCCCCATCACCACGCGCCAAGACTCAGATTGATGTTTCGGACCGAGCGCCCACGAGCGGGGGCTGTAGGACTCGATGCGGTTAAATGGGTAAATCTTGCCGTCATACCATTTGATCCCCCAGGGAGCATATTCGCCGTCTGGGCGGCATTCGACCAAGGCGGTGACCAAGCGGATGGATTTCTCGCTCTCCCCCACGATGATACTCCCTTCAAATGGCTAGCGAACGCATGTTCTATTGTAGCGCAGGGAAAGCAACCGGGCCACCGTAGATGAATTGCCGCTGCGGTTCCCTTACACTCGACTGCTCGAATTGAAATATCCCTTCCAGCGCATCACGCGATTATTTCAATTCAGATGCACTAGGTGTTATCACTCCGAGTGCATGGACAACAAAGTGAGGTGCATAAGTTCGCACGTAATCAAATAGCTATGTAGCTGTGTAGGTAGGTAGCTATGCAGTTGGATGATTATGTAGCTCGGTGGGTATATGGCGATATAGGCTCATATCTTGGTAGTTCTCAAATGCGTCAAGGTATTTCGGGTTTGTGGATGCTATAATATTCTCGCTCTCGTAAGAGGGTTCAGCCCCGGCTGGTAAACCTGACGTTCGATACGGTGTGCGTGACGTATCTAGCGGGCATGGCCGCGATAGAATTTCCCATGAATAGGGGCACGACCCCAAGCGCTCCGATATCTTCGGAGAGAGTGAACTGGCAGGCAGGGAACCGGGATACAGGCTGTCCAGAAGGAGGGGCTTCGCGCCCTCCTTCTTTTTTGCCGTTTCGGTCTAAATCCAGGAAATACTACACGAATATTGCCAATGTGGATCATGGGCGATTCTGCATAGGCGACGGATGCCGCTGCGGCATGAAAGATGGGGTTCCAATTCACCGGGCCATCCTTGTCGAAAAGACAAGGAGGCCACCATGAAAGCGAACAAGAGGGATGTCCGGCGGGTTATCAATCTCGCACGGGGATATGACCGCAACCTGTGCGGCAAGGACTTCCTTATCTGCTACGGTTCGGGAGACGATGCCCGTATGCTCGAGGTGTCGTTTTCCAAGAAGCGCTTTAACCACCTCGTCGGGATCGATATCAACCGATGTAATGTCAAGCCGTGGGTGCTCTATAAGAAGGCACTTGCGGGTACGTTGACGCCCCACGATCTGGGAAGCTCGCTTTCGCAATACTTTCCGTCCAAAATCACGGCCGCTCGCATGATGAACGCGTTTATCAGCACGGCCACCCACGTCAGCGAGGTCAATCCCCTATCGACAAAAGTCAATGCGGATATATGGGTATCGGGCGATACGGCGCAGTTTGCCATAGGCTGCCTGAAGGTGGATGCCCAATACCACAGTTCGTCCTGCTTTGTGCCGAGCAGTTTGCAGCTCCTGAAGCCCGCCGAGGTTGACGAGAAGTCATGCGGTCAAAGGTTGCCGATTACGGCCATGCTCAGCAAAGATGCCTCGGCTAAACGCTACGATACCCTGCTATACGTCGATCGGGGTTTGCTCGAACAGAGCCGGACGAACCTCGGCTTCATTATCCGCAGTTTTGGAAACGCGGACGAACTGAAGAAGGCATACCCGTCCATCATGGATGAGGTCTTGGGGTTGAGTCCGAATGAGGGCATGAGCATCGATGAGCTTGCTGAAGACAAGACCGCACTTGCCAAGGAGCTCAATAAGCTCAATCGGCAGCGCGAACAGTTCAAGGGTGCGCCGCCCTCCCCTGCTGCTGGGAAGAGTAGGTAGCTATGCGTGTGGGCGAGTAGCTCGGTGGGCATGTGGCTGTGTAGCTATGTAGCTATGTAGTTCTGTAGGTACGTAGCTCGGTAACATAGCGGTCGGTGAAAGCTGGGTGAGTTGAGGCATCGATAATAAGGAGAAGAATAATAACAAGCCGCCTTGCTCTCGGGACGTCTGTTGGGACGTCCCGCTTGTTTTGCTAAGAGCTTAGTTAGGAGCTTTATGTGGGACGGCGTAGCTGTGTAGCTTTGTAGTCATGTAGCTCGGTAGTTGCGTAATTCGATAGGCGTATGGTGCAGTTGGATCCGTGGTCTGAGCGGATCTGCGATAGCAACGGGCACCGAAGAATGACATGAAAAAGGGCCGCGCTTGCAGCACGACCCTTAAGACCATTACTTTCTCACCTCGCACCACTCACTAACCAGTACGCTAGGAGAATGCAAGATGCTTTCCCTGTTCGCGACACTCGGTGAGAAACATGTTGATAATGACCTGGTACGGCACGCCCGTACGGGCGGCTTCCGCCTTGAAGTAGTCGATGTTCTCGCCGTCGATATTCATGGTGACGCGGCGGCGGACCTTGCCAATGTAGGGATTCGGAACGCTCTCGGAGAAGTCGACCTCAGCAGGCATCTCCATAATCTCGTCCTTACCATTCATTTCGATACCTCCAATACTGCCGTTCCTCTGTCCTCGTCGATTTTCTCGCCGAGATTATCCTGATGGTCGAGCCGCCGTGTCTCTCGCAGTGGCAGACCGTCAGCACCCGCGATTCCAAGTCCATCCCTATCAGGAAGAACCTCTCCTCGTAGTCTGAATGCCTGGCATCTGGCACAACGCGGGCGTATGGGTCCGAGAACGCATCGGCCGCCGATTCGAAGCTCACTCCGTGCTTCTTCACGTTGACGGCGGCTTTGCGCTCGTCCCACTCGAATTCTATGTATCCATTCTTAATCATACTGACATGATACATATTCGGTACATATAAGTCAAGATCTACTTTATCGGACGAAGTAGATATCGAGCTGCGGGCTTTCTATTTATTTGTGTAGCTCGGTAGGTATGTAGTTGTGTAGCTCGGTAGGTATGTAGCCGCATAGGGCGAAAACCTCACTTTGATATGGGTCGGTAGACGGCTATCTAGCTGGGAGATTGCCGCAGCGGCAAGACTCCTTCGGTTTTTTCGGGGTGCCGGAGACTGGGAACCGTTGTAGGTTCGCGGTCAGGAGGACCCCTTGGGCTTTCGCTATGTAAGCATCTTTTCCGGCGTCGAGGCGGCGACGCTCGCCTGGGAGCCGCTAGGCTGGGAGCCGGTGGCATTCTCGGAAATCGAGCCGTTCCCGTGCGCCGTGCTGGCCGAGAGATGGCCAGACATTCCCAATCTGGGAGACATCACAAAAATCGACTGGAAGGAAGAAATCGATGGAGCTATCGACCTTGTTGTTGGCGGATCCCCGTGTCAATCGTTCTCGGTGGCGGGTAAGCGCGAAGGCCTCAAAGGCGCGTCCGGCCTTATGTTCGAGTACATTCGATGCGTACAGGAACTTCGTCCTCGCTGGTTTCTATGGGAAAACGTCCCAGGAGCGCTCACGAGCGAAGATGGGGGGGCTTTCGGACAGCTGCTCAGGGAAATGGATGAACTCGGGTATAGTCTCGCATGGCGAGTTCTGGACGCGCAATTCTTCGGAGTGGCCCAGCGACGCCGCCGTCTGTTTCTTGTCGGACATCTTGGAGCCGAATCCCCCGCAGAGGTTCTCTTTGAGCCCGACTGCCTGTCAGGGAATCCTCAATCGAGCCGTGAAAAGAGGAAGGAGCTTGCCCGCCGAGCTGGACGCAGCGCTGCGTGCGCAGGCTTCAAGTACAGCGCTGCGCCCCGCGCCAACACAATAGGCTATGCGGAGGAACAGGCGAACACGCTCACGGCTGATTGGCACGCACCGGCAGTCTTGCCTCTGGGTGGCACCGGTCAACATTATATGGCGATGTCACAGTACGGCACGGAGGTCGCAGGATGCCTTACGGCCCGAGGCGATTCGTCACCGTGCGCTGATAGGGGCCAAAACATTGTCTGCATGACGGGCACGCAGGCACACTGCCATATCAGCGATGAAATCACGGGATGCCTTACCGCGCATATGGGCAAGGACGATGCCCCCGTTGTGGTGGACGGCACGAATATTCAGACATATGTCTGCGAGACCGCCCACTCGAGCAGCAACGGCTTGGGGGTCGGCATGTCCGATGTCTTCCCGACCCTCGATACCTCATCCGGTCCCGCCGTCTGGGCTCGCGAAAACAGCTCCCTGCCGCCATTCGGATTTGCGCAGAACGTGCGCAACGAGGTGCGCATCGTCGGCGACGGAACCCTCAGCGGGGCGCTTGCCGCCAGACCCGGCATGAAGCAGACCACTTTCGTATGCACGGGCGGCACCTATCCCATCAATGAGCAAGTCGCAACCCGTGACAAGAAGCTCGGGCGCGGAACGGGTCTTGGAATCGGTGCGGACGGCGACCCCGCCTTCACGCTGCTTGCGAACCATCCGCACATGGTCGCATCCGGCAGCGGGAGCGACCCTATCGCCATGGGCGACCTCAATGCGCATACGGCTATCTGCCGCAATGTCTGCCCGACTCTCAAATGCGGTGGCGATGGCGCGATGGTTGCCTCGGAGGTCGCTGATGAGTATGTTGGGGCTAATCCCATGCTCGTGCGTCGTCTCACCCCGCTCGAGTGCGAACGCCTCCAGGGTTTCCCCGATGGGCATACGCTTATCGGATGGAAGGGCAAGCCCGCCGAGGAATGTCCCGATGGGCCGCGCTACAAGGCCATCGGCAATTCCATGGCGGTTCCCGTCATGAGATGGATTGGCAGGCGTATCGCGGCGGTCGATGAGCATTAGGCATCTCAACGGAACTCAAGCTGAATTCAAAGAGCGCCTTCCGGGGCGCTCTTTTCTTGCCAACAGTCTGCGTGTGAACACGCAGTTCAGTAGGCGTGTAGTTATGTAGCTCGGTAGCTCTGTAGACGCATAGACGCATAGACGAGCTTGCCAAACGATTGTCCAGATGAATGAGGAAAAGAATAAGAAGAATAAGAAAAGTAATCATCTGATATGAGGGAGTCTCTTCGAATGTAATCATTTGGCAGCGGTGTAGCCGAATAGTTCTGTAGTTCCGTAGTCGTGTAACAAGATAGCTCGGTAGACGTGCAGCTACGCAGTGAAGCAAAAAAGAGGAGCCACCATTTCGGCGGCTCCTCCTCTCGAGGGGAAAGGGCTTTGGGTCTAGACCGCTAGGATCTAGAGTGCAGCATGGAGACCACGGCGGCGTGCGATGCCCGCTGCGGCAATCGCGGCTGCGCCCATGCCGGAGATGACGCTCACCTCGAGCGCGGTGGAGTCGCCCGTCTGGGGCAGGGCCTTCTGGTCGGAAGCGGCAGCGGCCTGAGCCTGCTCACCCTGGGCCTGTTTGCCGTTCGCACCCGCAGCCTGGTCGGTTCCGGCTCCACCGGCACCGTTGGCGTTACCGTCCTCGGTGCCGGTCTCGGTGTTACCGCCGGCGATGGTGCCGTTGCCATTCTCGGTCTTGGAAGCCTCGTAGGCATCAGAGAGGTTCTTGTAGTCCTGGGCGGCTGCGGTGTAGTAGGCCTGAGCCTCATCCACGGCGGCGGAAGCGGTGTCGACATCGCCCTGAGCGAGCTTGACGACGGCGGTTGCCTCGATCAACGTGCCATTGGCCTTGTCGGCAGCGGCCTTGAGCTCGGCGAGCTTCTGCTCCGCCTCGTCCTTGCCTGCGGCAGCGGTAGCGGCAGCCACGGCGGCCTTCTGGTAGGCAGTCTCAGCCTCGTCATATGCGAGTTGGGCCGCAGCCAGGTCGGCATCGGCGGCCTCCTTGGCATCCAGCGCCTTCTGCTCGGCGGTGACCGCATCCTCGTAGTCACCCAAGGCCTTTTCGTAGGCGGCCTTCGCGGCGGCACGCTCGCCCTTCTTCACGTCAATCACGGCTACGGCATCCTCGAGGGACTTCTGAGCCTCGACCAAGGCGGTCTTGGCATCGGAAAGCTGACCTTGGAGCTGAGCGGTCTTGTCATGCGCGGCATCGAATTCATCCGCGCCCTGGTCGTAGGCGGCCTGCTTCTCGTCTGCGGTAGCCTTCGCCTGGTCGCGGACGCCGGCGGCATCCTCAACGCCAGGCTTCAAGCCCTGATACTTGGAGGAAGCATCGGCAAAGACCTTGTTCGCCTCGAGCTGAGCCTGATTCAGCTGCTCGAGATTGCCGGCATGGTTCAGGGCATCATCCAGCGCATCGGACGCATCCTTGGCGGCCTTGTCGGCTGCGGCCTTGGCGTCGGTCGCGGCCGCGACGGCCTGCTGTGCGGCCGCCTGATCATCCTTGGCGGTCTTGAGCTGTGCCTCGCAGGTCGGGATGTAGTTGTTCACGATGTCATCGTAGGAGGCCTGCGCGGCATCGACTGCCTTTTGGGCAACATCGACCGCGGCCTGCTTATCACCGAGCGTGGCGGCTTGGGCCTCACGCTCGTCAACAGCGACCTTGATGTCGTTGTAGATGTCCTGTGCCTGCTGGAAGGTGTCACGGGCGGCGTTGACCGCATCCATGAGGGAGGTCAGCTCTTCCTCGGTCGCGGTGCCTGCGACCTGAGCCTGGTAGTAGGCATTTGCGGCTGCGGTATAGGCGGTCTGCTCCTGCTCGAGCTTCTGCTGAGCATTATCGAGGTTCTGGCGATACTGGGGCAGGGAGTCCGCGATGGACTTGATGAGGTCGTACTCGTCCTGGGCTGCAGCGAGAGCGGCCTTCGCGTCTTGGATGTTCTGCTCTGCCTGGGGAACGGTGGCATTTGCGGCATCGAGACGGGTCTGCTCGTTGGCGACGGCCTGCTTGGCCGCCTCGAGCTTGACGTTCGCCTGGTCGAGGGCGGTTTGGGCATCTGCCGCCTTGGACTGGGCGGTATCCTTAGCCTGGGTCAGCTTCTGGATAGCGGCATCGCCCCACTTGCCGAAGGCATCGAGATAGGCGTGGACCTTGCCGTACCAATCGGCCTTCTTGGCCTCCATGTCGGCCTGCGCCGCATCCAACTCGGCCTGCTTCTCATCGAACGTCTTCTGGGCGTCTGCAAGCTCGGCGTTTGCCTGGTCGAGTTCGGACTGGAGGGCATCGAGCTGACTGTGGGCGGCATCCTCGGCCGCCTGGGCATCGGATACCTGCTGCTCGAGGTCGGCAACCTTAGCCTCGGCCTCGTCGACGCCCTGCTGGGCCTTCTCGACGGCCTTCTTCGCGGTATGGACCGCTGCCTTGGCGTCGGTCCATACCTGCTTGGTGGTCTCGATCTTCTCGAACGCGCCTGCGCGTCCCGCCTTTGCGGCCTCGTAGGCTGCAGCAGCCTGCTCGGCAGCCTTTGCAGCGTCGGCTCGCTTTGCGGCGGCGACATCATATGCGGCCTTGGCCTCGGTCAGCTTCTGGTCGGCTGCAGCCTTGGCATCGGACGCGGCCTGTACATCGGCCTCACCTGCCTCAGCGTCGGCGGTTGCCTGATCGTATGCGGTCTGGGCGTCGGCTTGTGCCGACTGTGCGGCATTCATGGCGGCCTTCGCGGTATCGAGCTGCTCGTTTGCCTCGTCCAGCTTGCCCTTGGCGAGATCCATGGTCGCCTTGGCATCCTTTACGGCTTGCTCGGTGACCTTCTGGATGTCGGTCTGGGTGGTTAGCTGATCGCCGTCTGCGGATGCCGTCTGGGCAAATGCCATGGTCTGCATGACCGGGGACAGCATGAGGCCTGCAGTCACGGCCATGGTCACCGCCGGCTTCAAAATCGTCTTCTTGTTCTTTGCCTCGCGTTTGCGCATATCGAGGTCTCCTTCCATTCGGAGGTTTTGCTAGCCCCGTGAAAATACGCCAATCCATGCATTGCCATTCACCTGTTGCCGCAGCGGCAGCAGGTGGCGGTCAAGGTTGCGTGGGATTGCCTCGTAAAGCGCCGTCTAGCAGCGGAATCGGCTTGGCTGTAGCCGTGTAGCTGTGTAGCCGGCTTTGATGCATAGCGATGGAAGGAAAAGGCCGAGCGAGCGCCATCGCCGTGGCTTGACATGAGCGTTGAGCATGCCGCTGCGGCAAGCGCCCCATGTGGACGGTAGCCGCGTGGGACGCTTAATCAATAAAGCCCGCGGCTTCGCGGGCGTATGGCGATGTCTGTCTTGTGGAGGGCGAATGGTTGGAGATCAGTTGAATCTCGTGGAGGTGTCGGTTGAGAAGGATGCGGGCGGCAACCCGACATGCATCATCTGGCCCGATGGGCGAAGGTTTGCCATCTCGAGTAGCGGTGCGCCGCTCATGTGCCCGTCCCGTACCACGGGCAGGTTCGCGTATGTCCGCGATGTCTATGTCATCGGTCGCGGGAACAGGACGCACCGCAGGTCGATTATCGCCGACGGCGGCAAGTGGTATGTCGTCTGCCTGAAGTAGCACGGGTATTCAGGCAGCTAGGTAGGCGTGTAGCTCTGTAGCCGTGTAGTTGAGTATCGAGCTACACGGCTACCTGTAAAATCGGTCAGTCGCGTTCGCTCGGCCAGACCATCAGGCGGTTCGGGTCTTTCGCAAGGCTCCTCATTATGCCAATCAGCTCGCCGCGGGTCTCGGTATTGAGGCGATTGAACAGCGTGACCAACTCAAGCCTCTGCCCGACAGGGGCATCGGTGTCGTCGGCTACCGGCATCTCGGTGTCGAAGAGCTGCTCTATGGTTATGTTCAAGACCCGGCAAAGGGCGAGCAAGTTAGAGACGCGGACCGTTCCCAAGTCGGTTTCAGGGCGGATAATCGTCGTCAACGTGCTCACCGGAATGCCGGCAAGGTTTGCCGCCTGGCTGTTTGAGTATCCGGATCCCTTGATGAGCGACTCCAGTTTAGAGTAGGGGCGGTCCTTGCCCGCTACCTGCTTTTTCGGAGCCGCGGTGGGCTTTTTCCCAGCCATGGTATCGAACTCCTATCTTTCTCGATATGTCTGTATAGCGTCATGTAGGCGGCTATGCAGCTACATGGCTACATATGTAGCTCGGTAGCTGTAGCTTGAAAAGCGCCGGTGCCGCCTGGCGAGCTAATCGGCTTCCCCTGCGCCATCCGGATTTGTTTCCACGTCATCAGGCTCTATCTTCTCGACCTGCACCTCGTGATTTCTCTGCATGTTGGTGGGATCCAATTTCATGGCGCTCGATACGCGCATGAGGCAGGATTTCGCCTGCGCGTTGAAGCCCCTGAAATCGCTCACGAGGGATTCCTCGTCGCCCGAGAGAAGCGCCTTCTTTCCTGGGTTCTCCTCCTCACCATCGAACAGGTCTTCCACAAATGTCTCAAACGGAATGTCCAAGCCCTTGCATATCCTCAGAAACGTGGAGATCTGCATGTTCTGGCATTTCGACCTGCCGTTCACGAAGGTGCTCAAGGTTGAAGTCGAAACCCCGCACCTGCGGCTGAGTTCCGATGCCGTGATACCGTACTTCTCAAGAATCTCCTTGAAGGTCATGGTCTCCCCTATCTGTAGATCAGGTTACTACCCGGCTACAGAATACATGATTTGGAAGTCATTTTCGCGTATGTAGATATAAATCGCGCAAATAGGTAATTTCCACGTATGTAAATTACGATTCCAAATTATATTGCCCAGAATAGAAAAAAGGGTTAATATCTCGCTCGTAGCTACGAATGAGGAACACCATTCCATATTCGTCAACTATGCCCCAAGTAGTTCGTTAGTTACGGAGACATGATGACCGCAAACCCTGTACTGGAGTCCGCATCCAAAATCCTCTTGGATTACGTCGAGGACACGAAATTGTTCGCCACGGCTATCAATGAATCGGTCGGCGGGGCCGAGCTTCTCGACTGTCAGTGCAACTTCCTTCGCGAGCCGACCGCTAGTGAATTCGTGTTTGTGAGGGCGATGCTGCCCGCGGAAGGCGCCGCCCGTCTTTTGGACGCGTTCGACTCTGCCGTCGAGGAGCAGATGCAGCGCATGGCAAATCCATCCTTCGCGTCTGTCGCGGAGGAGATGTAGCGTGATGAATACCGCAGTCAAAAAGAGCGCCAAGTCCGCATCCTTCAGCGATGAGGAGCTCTTGCAGCTCCCGCTCGTTCTCAACTCCGACCAGGCCGCCAAAGTCCTCGGTTGCAGCCGCTCGAAGCTCCAATCAATGTGTCGCGCCGATACCGTCGAGTACCAACGCCTCCAAAACCGCTTCACCTTCAACCGCGATTATATCTTCAAGCTCGCGGGGATCAGCTACGAGGCTCTCTACAAGAGCGTGAGCGAGCGCTGCCTTGCGAGGGAGAAAATCAAAGAGCAGTACGCCCCGCTCTTCAAAAAATACGGCGTGGATATCTTCGGAGGCGAGACCCTTCTGGGCGCAGGTGCGCCCGATAGTGCGGCTCTTATGAAAAACGACGAAGTTGAGGTGGACGAAGCACTGATCGACCAGATCGGAGAAGCCCAGCTCGGCAAGCTGCTACTCAAGACCCTTCTCAAAAATGCCTAGTTGACAAGCTCGGCATAGCGCCACAAAATCAAAGCATACCGGTTCCCCAAGCCGGACGATAGGAGATGAACTGCATGACCCGCCCTGCTGGGCGTGCAGCTGTGAACGCTGCCGCCTATCCGTGCAATCTGTTAGCTATCGACCCCGAGGGTATCAAGCCCTTCGGGGTCTTTTCGCCATGCACGTGCACTTTGGCAGGTGATCTCAAATGAGTTTCACCATCGACCCGTGGATGATGCGCGATCTCGATTTATCGGGAAACGAGCTCATCATCTTCGCCCTGGTCTGCGAAGCGGGCGAAAAGGGCCTCAGCGTCTCAAAACCTAAGCTCGCGTTCCTCAGCAACACATCGGTCACGACCGTCAGGCGTGTTCTGAGCGATCTGTCCGAACGCGGCTACATCGAGCGCACCCATGTCGGCGAGAACGAGCCGAGCACTTGGGTCGCATGTGTCGGCGAGCAGTCACCCAGCTCTCCCTCTCCTATCGAAACGCCTTCCGGCCGAAACAGCCGGAGCAGAGTCATGTCGATAGCAAAATAGGAGGACTATCATGGATTTCGCGTACAACAATCGTAGCAACAACCGTCTGGAGCAAGAGACCTACTGGAAGCAGTACGGCTGGATGAGCCGTCTCGGCCTCAACAACGCCAAGGCAATCGTCTTCGCGCTCATCTTCGAGCGCGACTGCACCGACGACCCCGCCCGTGAGCGCATCACCTCGAAATATATCGCGCAGGCCCTCGAT
This sequence comes from Collinsella sp. AM29-10AC, assembly GCF_003469085.1. Lineage (NCBI taxonomy): Bacteria > Bacillati > Actinomycetota > Coriobacteriia > Coriobacteriales > Coriobacteriaceae > Collinsella > Collinsella sp. AM29-10AC. Next base: position 31,617 of record NZ_QSKB01000016.1, on the reverse strand, counting down.
GAGGGTTGCCCTGCCCCAGCCCGCAGTCGCAGGGCGGCCGAGCACGGCATCGCGCGAGTCTTCAAGACGCTCAACGAGCTTGCTGCCAAGGGACTCGTCTGCGCCGTCATGGACGAGGACGGCCTGTCGATGAGCTTCAAGTGCGATTACGATGCCGTGGAATCGGTTCTCGCCGATGCCGACAGCGGCACCGAGGATGCAAAGCTGGCTGACGGGTCAAGCGAAAGCGAGGTCGACGACGGTGCCTACGACAAGATGTCCTGATAACGCGCTCGACCGCAACTTCTATACCGTATTCGACTGGATGGTGGACCCGGCCGGGCTGGGTCTCAAGGCATCCAGCGCCGAGCTGTCGGTCTACGCCAAGATCTACTCGATGAGCCATCATTCGGCATACGGCTACTACGTCACGCAGGACCAGCTCGCCCTCGATCTGTATATCTCGCGCCGCTCCGTCCAGCGTGCGCTCGACAGCCTCTGCAAGGCGGGCCTCATCGGCTACACCGAGCTGTACCGTACCGGCAGGGAGGCGAACGGCATGAAATCGCCGCGCTCCTACTTCGCCGTCCAGGAGAAAATCAATGCCGCGATTGAGGCGACGATACCCGTTTCCGCCTCGCGGGGCGGGCAAATCCTCGATTTCGACTTTCAACAAAGCACAGGTCAGGCTGACGCGCCAACTTGTCACATCTCGGCTGTTGAAAACTCGAGTTTTCAACAATCCGCAGGTCAGGCTGATGCGCCATTTTGTCACAACGATGCGCCAAGTTGTCACATCGATGCGTCAACTTGGCGCAACGATGCGTCATTTTGTCACAACGATGCGCCAAGTTGTCGTATCGGCGCGACCTGCGCAAACGTCGAATCTGATGAAGATACCGCAGCGTCATCTAGCTGCGGAGATGCAGCAAAACCGCAGGATAGCGACCTGTCTTCTTCTGAACGCGATGTATATATAAATAATAATAAGAATAATAATGATAATTATTTTTCTTATTCTTCTGATAATCCCAACGAGGGAGATAGACATTGCGAAGGGAGTGGAAACGGCGAGCCGGGCGGTGAAGGCGGCTGGAGCGCCGAGGTCCGCTATGCGGCCCGCTTCATCGCCGACTCGTCTCCCAAGCATTGCGACGGCATCTTCCTCGAGAGGACCATGGACGCGATCCGCGATGCCATGAACGCGGGTGCCGATGCCGATGAGATATGCGACGCGTGGGACCTCTATCTCGATGAGCTCATGACGCAGAATTCCGAAGGCGGCTCGGCCGCCTTCAAGCGCTACGCGATGTTCCCGCTCAACTGGCTTCGCCGCGCGGACGGGTTTAGGTTCTATCTGAAGAAGGTCCGAGCGGCCAGCGGAAAATCTGCGGGAACCAGCCACGAGGATGCGCCCGAAAACGATTCGGAATGCGCGAATGAAGCCGAGGCGCTTGCGAGGAAGTACTGCCTCACCGCCAACAAGACGACCTCGGGCATCATCTGGACGTTCATGGGCGATTACCACTCGGCGATGATCGCCCCCCGCGCGAAGAACCGACGCGAGGCCCTTCGCTACATGTGCTCGGTCAAGGGCATCGAGGTGCCGAAGGATATCGACGAGTTGACGGAAAACTAAGATCCGATTGGAGAAGCAATGGGACAATTGCCTGCAGACGCCCCCTGCAAGGCGGCTCACAGCTCACGTAACCGCGCACGGCGCATGAAGGCCGCTCGCGCCGAGGCCAGACGGCTCGTTGACGAGGCTCGTGATAAGCGCGATTCGGCCTTGGCCGAACTTTCGTCCGTAAAGGCCGAGCTCGCGAAAACCAAGCAAGAGCATGAGCGCAAGTGCGAGGAGTTCAAGCACAAGTGTGCCGAGATGGCTGCGGCGGTGGAGGCTGCGGCAGATAACGCCGCAGCCGCAGATGAGATTGAGAACCTCAAGCGCATCAATGCGGAGACGCTCGAATTCCTTGATAGCGAGCGGAGCAAGACGCAGGGCCTCTTGGAACGTCTCGGTGAGGCCAATGACCAAATCGAGAGCGAACGCAGCGAGAAGGAGGAGTTCCGTCAGGAAGTTCTCGGCCTGCGCTCCCGTTTAGAGAACACGAGCGGGATGTCGATAGATGAGGTCAACGGCCTTGTCGCTCGGGCACAGGAGGCCGAGAATCGCGCTAGCGAGCTGGCCTTCGACATGTCCACCCTCCAAAACCAGGCAGAGGCCCGCGAGAGGCAGCTCGAGGAAGCTCGGGAGAGCTGCTGGCAGCTCAAGGCCGCTGCGGATGAGCAGATGAAGAGGCTCGAGAACCACAACGCCGCCTTGCACGATTCCGTCGCCCAGACCAAAGCCGAGCTCGAGACGGTTTCGGCCGAGCGGGACGAACTGCTGGGTAAGCTCGGCGATTCATCGAGCCGGATCGAGGAGCTGGAGTCTTCGCTCGAGGTCGAGCGGCAAGGCGCCAGCCACCTGCGCGACAGCGAACAGTCGAGCGCCGACAAGATCGGCGACCTCGCGCGGGAAAACGAGGCCCTCGGAAAAAGTCTCGCCCAGACCCAGAAGGCACGAGCCGATGCGGCCGCAGCCCTTGAGGCCGTGCAGGCGAACAGCGAGTCGATCAAGGCGGACCTTCAGGCGGCACGGGAGGAGAACCACCGCCAGCGCCATGACTACGATCAGAAAATCGGAGAGCTGGTGCGCGGTCAGGAGCGGCTACGCGAGCAGGTGCAGGCGGCACAGGGCAAGCTCGAAGAGGACGCGGCGGAATACGAAAAGCGTATCGCGGAGCTTCAGGAGGCGCTCGATTCCAAGCAGGAAGAGGTCAACCGTGCCGTCAGCGATTCGCACAAGGATGAGTTGGAGCGTCTCCAGAAGGAGGTCGAGTCCGAGCGCGAACGAGCCGACCGAGCCGAGGGCAAGGCGCGAGCCGTAGAGCTTCTGCGGGAAGACCTGGAAAGCTACAAGGGCAAGGTCGGCGCCTTGCGGCAGCAGCTTTCGGTATGCTCGAACTTGAAGGACGACCTCGAGGATGCGGAGTCCAAGCTGATGGAAGCCACCGCACGCGCGACTGATGCCGAGGGCCGCGCACGTGCGGCCGAGCGGGATTCAAGCAGACTCGCCAAGGAACTCGAGCGCGTCAACATGAAGCTCGCCGATGAGTCATCGCGTGCGGACGGGGCCTCGGCGGCTTTGCAGGAAGCCGACGGCGTCAAAAGCCTCGCCCTACCCCATGGGCTTCTCCCCGGGGAGGTGACCACCGTCGCGTTTGGGTCGGGATTCCAGAAGTTCCTCGTCAAGAAGCTCATCTACAAGTCCGACGGCAGCATCCTCGCCGAAAACGAGCACGGCCAGTCCGTATCGATGGGCGTTTGGCGCTAGATGGCACCTTCACTCCCGTTGAGTCGATGCGAAACGGTTGAATCTAACCGCTGCGGCACGACCCGAAGGGGGTTTCTCTCTCCGATGTAGCCTGCGCTGTGGCTGAGCATTGGGCTTGGTCACAGCGACCTTCGGAGGTAGAGGATATGCCATCAATTTCAGATGAGGCCGGAATCAAGCTGCTCAACATACTCGAGATGTTCGGCAGGGAGATGCTCAGGAACAAAATCAATGAGTCGAACCGCTTGCGAGCAGAAGCCCGAGACGCCAAGTCGGCGGCCAAGGGCCTATCGAACAACGGCAAGGGGATGAAAAAACAAGACTATACGACGACTTGGTTCGATTCTCCCGCTGAAGCGCAGGCGACCCTTCGCGAGTTGAAGCAGATCTCCCCGAAACTATTTGCCAACTCCACCGTCGTCGGCCACTTCCTCGTCCATCCGAAAGACGGAAAGGACAGTCACGGGAAGCGCACCCACACCATTCAAGATGCCATCTACGACATCAGCCGAGACCATCGATATGCCGCCCGCATCATCAATCTCGACAAACTCGATAAGGGCAAAGCGGACAAGGGCTATATCAAAAGCCTGCCCGATGGGGACTGCACCCGTTTCACGTTCGGAGAGTTCGAGAACGAGGCATCCTCGTTCAACGCCGCCTACTATTGCTCCATCTTGCAGGATTACGACATCAACGCCCGCCATATCGGCAACCAAGTCATCGTCAACAAAGGCGATGCAGATCACGCCTTGGAAGCCCTCGATATCGAGGGAAAGAAGATCCAAGCCATGGGACCCGAGCGCGGCGAGCTGTTCATGCGCCAGCGCTACAAGGACCGCATCGGCGTGGAATTCGAACCTCCGCTCATCGAAGATGGGACTGATGGATATGACGAGGCAGGCGGCGATATGGGTGTCGATATGCCGACGTCCGAGGTCGAGCCCGAGCATGGAGACGATAATCGTGCAGATGCCGATGAGCGTGCAGATGAGGGTGTAGACCCAGATCATGATGTGCGCGACCCGGACGATGGCGGGGTCTTCGCCCCGAGTCTCGATGACGTCGATGAGACACGCGGTGAGGAGAGTCCCGCCGGCAACGCCGCAGACGGCAAGACCGGACCTGAATCCACGGAGGCTATCGCCGAGGAGGAACTGGCCGAGAAGACGGTGGAGTCCGCGCCGGCAGTCCGAGCCGATGGCGATTTGAGCGCCGCCGATGCGGACGAGGCGCTGTCGCGCGAGACCCGCAAGGCCGAGCTACACGAGGATATCTCCAACAGCAAGACCACGGCGGACTGCGTCCAGGCTCGCCCCGATGCCCATAACGGTGACCTCTCCACGCCCTATGCCGATGGGCAGGATGCCCCCGGCACCGGGGACTCCGACGGAGACGGCATTCGCGATGCCGCCGAGGACCGCGATGGGGACGGGACGCCCGACAAGCTCGATTCGGATGCCGAATGTATCGATGACGACCCCGATTACGAGCCCGTCAGCATGAAGGAACGCAACATCGACGAGCTGATGAGTGACAAGGGCGAAGAGGCCGCATATGTCGCATCCCGCTCCGCTGCCCAAGCCGAGAAGGACGTCTCGCTCGAGACGGTGAACCGCTAATGAAGGTCACGAAAGAGGTGGCGCCGCTTTTGGGCGCGGCGGCTGCCACCCTCCCCTTCGCCTACCTCGGCAACAGGTTCGTCGACTGCGCCTGCTCCTATTCGGATATGCTCGAGGGCCTCACGGCCGCCCCTGCGGAGATGTGGGGCTTCATCGCCGCCCATCCGTTCCGTCTGTTGACGAACGACGCCGGCATGCTCGGCATGCTCCTCGGAATCTGCATCCCTTGGGCAATTGCCATGGTGTGCCTGGTCTATGGGCAGAAGAACACCCGAGTCGGCGAGGAGCACGGTTCGGCGCGGTGGGCCACCACCGAGGAACTCGCGCCTTTCATCGAGGATAAAAATCCGCAAGGATTTGCGAACGCGCTGCTTCTCTCGAAGAGCACCGGTCGCGCTTGGAGCCGCGAGGGCTTCTCGATGAACTACGACGGCAACATGAACGTGCTGGTCATCGGCGGCTCGGGCGCAGGCAAGACGCGCTACTATGTGAAGCCCAACGTGTGCCAGATGAATTCCGACCTGTTCATCACCGACCCCAAGGGCGACCTCCTGCTCGATGTCGGCAACATGCTCACGAACAACGGCTATGAGATCCGCTCGTTCAACACGTTCTTCCCCGACCGCTCCCTGATCTACAACCCGCTCCACTACGTCAGGACCGACCTCGAAATCCAGTCGTTCGCGGGACTTCTCATCTCCATGACGACGCCTCCCAAGTCCAGCTCGGGAGACCCGTTTTGGGAGAAGTCCGAGAAGATGCTCTACATGGCGCTCATCGCGTTCATGCGCGACTACTGCCCCGCCCAGGACTACAACATCGGCGGCCTTCTCAAGCTGCTGTCGATGGCCAAGGCATCCGAGTCCAACGAGAACTACAAGAGCCCGCTGGACCTCATCTTCGACGAAATCGAGACCGGTATGCGACGGGTCAAGCGCAACCCGAAGAATCCCGAGGTCAAGGAGCGTGCAGCTCAGAACCCGACCCCCTCGGACGCACCGGAGGAGATCTCGGTCTACACCGGCGCGGACGGCGAGCGCTTCGACCTCGTCCCGTCGGCCTTCCGCCGTCATTCGGACAACAAGCGACCGTATGACAACGTCCACAAGAACGGAAAGCGCGGGTTCGACCCCACCGAGGACTACGCCTTGGAGAACTACCGCAAGTTCCAGTCCGCAGCCGGCAAGACGCTCAAGTCGATTCTGATCACCTGCAACGCACGCCTGGCGCCGTTCACCGCCGCCGAAGTGAAGCAGCTTGTCGTCGGCGAGGATCAGATGCACCTCGAGCGCTTCGGAGACCCCGACTCGAAGAACGCGATCTTCGCCATCTTCGACGACACGGACCAAAGGACGCTGGGCTTTCTGCACGGAATGATGGTCTACCAGACGGTGCGAGTCCTGTGCCACAAGGCCTTGGAGAAATACAACGGCAAGCTGCCGCGCCCGGTCAACTTCATCCTCGACGAGTACCGCTCCCTGTCGCTTCCCGCCGACATCTCGGGCTTCATCTCCGTCCTGCGCTCGCGAAACATCGCGATGTCGGTCATCTTGCAGGCCAAGTCCCAGCTCGCCGAGCTCTACGACGAGGCGACCGCCGACTCCATCGTGGGCTGCTGCGATACCGTCCTTTATCTCGGTGGCGGCAAGGCCAACAAGGGCACGACCTCGACCTGCGAGTTCATCTCCGATTCTTGCGGCCAGCAGACCGTCTTCCAGGAGAACTACTCTCAGAGCCACGGAGGACAGGGCAGCTGGTCGAAGAGCGGCCAGACCGTCGGCCGCGCCCTCATCGATCCCGCCGAGGTGGCAAAGCTCCCCAAGACGGAATGCGTCGTGCTCATCAACGGCGCCAACCCCATCGTCGATGAGAAGTACCCGCTCACGGAGCATCCGAACTACAGGATGATGGCCGATACGCCCGGATTCGATATCAAGAAGTACATGGCGGAGAAGCGCCGCCGCGAGGAACGCGAGTACTCCGCACGCCTCGCGAGTCAATCCAAGTCGATGCCGCGGCGGATGCCTTTGCGTGGTCGATCGGATGCCGAGGTCGGCAAGCACTACAAGTCCCGCGATACGGATTCAACCGGCAAGGCGGAATAGAGGGCAGCGGCTCTATTGATTCTGTGCAAGGGGTTCACGGGAGCGTCCGGCGAGCCCCTTTTTTGTATCTGCCCGAGGTCGTTAACTGCGCGAATGCCTCGATGTTGCCGCTGCGGCAAGACGTGGGTGCCTTTCGGCCGCGCCGTGTATCTTCGTGGCGTCCATTGGGTCGGCACGCCGCCGCCCTGTACCCGGTACGGAGGATCGCATGTCTACCGAAGCACCTGAAAAAGAAAAGCGCCGGACCCGTGACGGCCCGACGCCTTGACATGCGGTGCGCACCCCGGCCGCGAACGACCTACCTGCATTCCCTTGCGGGCCCCAAACAGTTCATGGGTGCGCTAGACAGGAGATGACAGCGGTTCTCACGAACCTCTTCACCCTGGCGCCTTATCGGCGCATACGCATAATAACACATTCGGCGCATTTGGACCAATAAGGCATTTTCAAGCTACTTGGTCGATTTAGCACATCTGCACCGATACACCTGAAAGGAATACACATGAACCCGATTTACCACGCCCTTGCCGTAGCCACCGTCCAGCTCGGCCAGCTCGATTCCGCCGGCGGCATCCTCGGCAACATCACCTCCCTGCTCAAGGGCGGTATTCAGATGCTGGGCGCCATCATGGTCGTCTGGGGCGGCGTCACCATCGGCATCAACGTCCACAACGGCGCCTCGGGCAACGGCGCTGCTATCGCCGCTGGCGTCGGCACGCTGATCGGCGGCGTCATCGTGTCTGCCGCAGCCCTGTACTTCGGTACGCTCGACACCAGCTGGGTGCGAGGCTAAGCGGGTGCTGTCGGTACCGGTCCACAAGGATGTAACCGAGTATCAGCCCAAGGTCATCGGCGGCCTCACCGCACGCACGATCATCTGTATCGGAGCGGCGGTGGGCTGCGCCTTGGCTTTCGGCTTGCTCTGCACGTTCGTGTTCCACGTGGACATCAACGACGTCATCTACCTCGTATGGCTCGCCGCGGCTCCCGCCGCCCTCATCGGCTTCTATACGCCCCACGGTATGAACTTCGAGAAGTTCGCGCCGCTGTGGCTCGCGCACAACTTCAACGAGCAGTGCCTGGTCTACGTGAGCGCCAGCAAGCGCGGTGAATTCAAGGCCGAGGCAGATGCCCTCGAGCGGGCATATGCGGACGAGCGCAAGAAGGCCAACAGCAAGGTGCTGACGAAACTCTACAAGACCAACGGCCTGGAGATGTGGGAACCGGGCGGGCCGCTTGAACCGATGAACACCACAGACCCCAACAAGAGGCAGATTGAAGAATTTTGGAGCGACTAATGGCTAACAAGGACGAGAGCTTCAAGAACATGGAGACGCTCGCCGAGGGTCTCCGCCGCCCGGGTGAGGTCGGTTTCGAACTCGACCCCGAGTTTGCGAAGATGAGCAAGCGTGAGCGCAAACGCTACGTCAAGAAGGTGCATAAGGAGCTCGACCGCGAGCTCTCCGCCAAGCGCAGTGAAATCCGCGATGCCCGCGCCGCGGCGAAGGAGGCGGAGCGAACGCAGGCGAAAAGCGCTGCGGAGGTGACCAAGAAGCTCAAGGAGCGCAGCGCCAAGAGCGACAAACTCACCGCCGAGCAGCGCCGTGTGCGCGATAACGCCAAGAACGTCGTCGACGCCATCGGATACAACCGAATGTTCGAGAACGGCATCTGCGAGGTCGAGGAGGGCTACTATTCCGAGACCCTGTCCTTCGACGACATCACCTACCAGAATGCACGCGACGATGACCAGAAGACCATCCTCGCGGCGATGTGCGATATCTACAACTATTTCCCCGCCGACACCACGGTGCAGTTCTCCGTCGTCAACACGCCGCTGCGCCATGACCAAATCCGCGACCGCCAGTTCTACGACCCGTCGCGCCAGGCGAACGACGTCCTCAAGGAGGATGCTGAGACGATGAACGAGGTCCTCTCCGACAAGCTCGCCGAGGGCGTCTCGAACATCAAGCGATCCCGCTACATGACCATCGGTATCCACGCGAACAACCCCATCGAGGCACGAACCCGCTTCTCGCGCATCAACACCGACCTGACGGGCAATTTCGAGCAGATCCGCTGCGATGTCACGCCGATGACAGGTCTCGAGCGCCTGTCCGTCCTTCAATCCCTGCTGCGCCCCGACCGCAAGTTCACGTTCGACTACGAGCGCGACCTGTCGATCTACAGTCCCGACAGCTCGAAGGACTTCATCGCGCCGATGAGCATCAACTTCAAGCCCGATGGTTCGAACATGTACTTCAAGGTCGATGACAAGTACTGCCAGGTGCTGGTCATGCGCAAGTACGACTCCCCCCTCGAGGATACGGTCGTCGCGAACCTCGTGAACATGTCGATGCCCATAGAGGTGACTTGGTATCTCCAGCCCATGGAGAAGTCCAAGGCGATTAACTTCGTCAAGACCCGCCGCGCGTGGATCGATGCCGAGACTATCGAGGAGCAGAAGAAGGCCGTGCAGCAGGGCTACGACTACTCGATCCTGCCCTCTGAGCTGCGATACTCCCGCGAGGAGACAGAGGACCTGCTGACGCAGCTCCAAGGGCAGCAGCAGCACCTCTTCATGTTCTCCGGCCTCATCTACACGTGGGCGGAGTCCCCCGAGAAGCTGACCGAGCAGGTACTGCAAATTCTCGATGTCGCGTCTTCTGCGGGCGTGCAGGTGGAGACCCTCGAGTACCGCCAGCGCCAGGGTCTGAACTCGATTCTGCCCCTCGGCCTCAACCACATCGAGATCTCCCGCCCGTTCACCACGTCGGAGGCGTGCATCTTCGTCCCTTTCGCCACCCAGGAGCTCGAGCAGGAGGGCGGTAGCTGGTACTACCAGAACAAACTGTCGAACAACCTCGTGTTCGGCAACCGAGCCAACCTGGCAAGTCCCGTCGGCTTCATCTCCGGCAAGACGGGATCGGGCAAGGGATTCTTCGCCAAGAACGAGATCGAGGGCACGCTACTCTCGAAGCCCGACGACCAAGTTATCATCTTCGACCGTGCCGGCGAATACAAGCTGCTGGTCGAGCATGCGGGAGGCACCTATGCCTCCTTCGGAGTCGGACTCGATGCCCACCTGAACCCGCTCGGCATGGACAAGCGCCGCGAGTCCGAGGATTTCGGCACGCAGGTGGCTTTCAAGGCCGATGCCATGATCGCGCAGGCGGCTGCCGCCGCCAATGAGACTATGACGGTATTCTCCGAGGAGGAGCGTTCCATCATCCAGCGCTGCGTCGAGAACATTTTCCGCCGATACAACGTGGAGGGCGGTCGCGAACCCATCCTCGAGGACTTCTACGAGGAGCTGAAGCGCCAGCCCGAGCCGATGGCGCAGAACATCGCCCTTCGCTACGAGCGCTTCGTGAGCGGCTACTCCAATTTCTTCAACCACGAGACCGATATCGACCTCACGGCCCGCACCGTCGGTCTGAACTTCAAGGACGTGCCGGACTCGATGCTCGTCTTCGCGCTCATCTCATTTTGCGAGACGGTGCGAAACATCATGTACAGCAACTTCGACCAGGGACGCAGGACATGGCTCTACATCGAGGAGATGGAGTCGCTGTTCAAGTACCCCTCGGTACTCAACTATTTCCGCCGATTCGCAAACGAGTGCCGTAAGTTCGGCATGTACCTGACGGGCATCACGCAGTCGACCGAATCCATGATCCGCAACCAGGACGCCAACGCGATCGTCAAGAACTCCGATTTCATCATGCTGCTCAAGCAGTCCAAGGAGGATCGCGACTACTGGGCGGACGCCTTGGGACTGTCGCCGCTCGAGGTCGCCTGCATCGACGAGGGCGCCCCTCGCGGTTGGGGCCTTCTCGTATTCGGGTCGGCCCGCGTGCCGATCAAGGGCGAGTTCCCGACCGATAACCACCTCTATGAGCTGTTCTCCACGGACCCGAACGAGTGGGCCGAGAAGAAGGCGCGAGAGGCGCTCGATGCGGCAAAGCACGGCGGTACGGCCGAGAATGTCGCCCCGCAGGACGAGTTCCGCCGCCGCAAGCGCGTGCGCGGCCGCAAGAAGAAGCGCAACGAGCCGAAGCAGGGTTCCCAGAGTTCTAAGAGCGGCTCGGACGTGTAGCCAAATATGGAGACGGGCAGTTGCCGCAGCGGCAACTGCCCGTCTATTGCCGGGTGCCGGGTCGATACTTCGAGACCGTAACCCAAATGATTTTGGAAGGAGGACATCTTGCCAGACGATTCCAAATATGGAAACGCAAGTTCCTCGTCTAACCTGAAAGATGGCAGCACGGCGAGCATGTCCTCTGCGGCAGAGCGCCAGCAGCAGGCTGCGGCGGCATATGACGATGCTTTGCAACGCACAGCGGGGGTTGGCGCAGACTTCTCCCGCCATGTCGATGCGGTCAGTTCTGGATATTCCGCTAGCGCCGATGCGGCCAGCACGCCCGGCGCGGTATCGACCGTTAGCCGCGATGCTGTCCCCAGCGCCTATAGCGCCGGCGTGATGGGGCCTAGCCAGCAAACAAGCGGCGTGGAACAGGGCTTCGTTGCTGCGGCATCCCAGGGTCCTGCCACCCCGACTGCCGCACAGCCAATCCAACAGGTTCCCAGCGCCTTTACCTCCCGCATGGAGCAGCAAGGTACTGCCACCCCATTTGCGGGCGGTTCCGACCGTGCCGCCGCCGTGCGGCGAAACATGATGACATCTTTCGATGGCATCGATGCGGCCGGCATCGCCGGCTCCCGAGATTTCATCGAGGGCGCTGCCGTGTCCGTGCAAGCCGATTCACGCGATGCCTTCTCCAGCGCGTATGATGCGGGCGGGGCGGGATTTTCCCAGCCCGCGAGCGGTGCGGGGCAGAGTTCGGCGCCTATGCAGGGAGGTCAGCAACCCTTTGGCGGCGCCTCCCCTGTGGCCGCCGACACTGGCGGCGCGGAGGAAAAAACCGAAGCCGTATCGGAGGCAATCGGTTTCGGCTCGCATCAGGGTCCATCCGCATCGTGGGCATCTGCCGATATGTTTACCGGCGGCAAAGCGAGCGACGTACACCTCAGCAAGAAGATTCAGGAAAACCTGGATAACTCGAGGGCCGCCTATTCGCAGGCTAAGCAGGACTTTGCTGCAGCCGAGAAGGATGCTTTGGAGACGCTCGACGCCTCGGGATGGAACTCGGGCGTCCAGGCATCCGCATTTTCCGATTCCGCATTGAGAGCCGAGGGCTTCAAGGACGGGCTCGGAACGACCGCCGACGGGATCGAGCGAGCCGGGGTATCCGATTCCCGTGACTTCGGATTCATGAACCAGGCGGAGCGCGGGGGCGCGGGTGGAACCGCCCAGCGTATCGGTAAGCCCCACAGTGGGGACAACCATGGCGATGTGACGGGTACCGTTTCCAATGTCGCCGATGCCCCCGATAGCGTCCGTGCTGCCGCGCGAAAGGTGGTCGCCGAGAAGGAGCACGTTCGGGCGGCCTCCGATGATATGGTTGCGGCCCACAGGGAAGCCTCGGCATTTATCACCAAAGCCGAGCAACGCGCCAAGACCGCCGCGAAATTCAAATCCGCTGCGGCAAACGCGTTAGTGAATTCAGCCTCCGCATCCATCGGGGACGATTCCGTGTCCGGCACGGCCGTCCGCTCCACTGCCCGCGCCGCGGTCGCCGCCGGCCGTTCAATCAGGGCCAGTAGGGCCGCCGGAAAGCAAGCCGGGGCGCGGGGCTTCTTCTCCTCGTCCGCCGAAGCCGCCAAGTCGGCGGTCTTCGCGTTCGATGAGGAGGGCAGTCTCGACGGGATCGAGAAGGCGGACGAGGCGGTACGCGCCGGCCGCTATGTCCGCGGCAAGGCTCGGGACTTCAAGGCTGCCCGAGCCAAAGCCAAGGGCGGCAGCAAGTCGCAGCTCATGTCGCAGGCCGAGAAGAAGGCTGCGCGGGCGGCTGAGGATGGGCAACGTGTCGCTTTCTCGAAATCGATGCAGCGCCGCTCCATGTCGATCGCCAGGGCTAAGGCTGCGGCGGGCGAGGCTGTCGAGGCCGAGCAGAAGGCCGCGCTCATCGGCAAGGTCACAGCTGGTCTTAAAGCGGCGGCACAGCATGCCATCGCCGCGCTCCAAGCCCTCCTGAAGTCACTTGCCGCCGCTCTCGCCGGGGCAGTCGGCTCCCTTGCGACCGCTATCGGCGGCTCGACTTTCGGGATGCTCATCCTCGCCGCCGTCCCCGTACTAATCCTTTTGCTGGCGCTATCCGGCGGCAGCGCCGATCAGGAGGTTCAGGGAATGAACGAGGTTGAATCGCAGGTCGCATCGTTCTTCAGGGAGAAGGGGCTCGATGACCTGCAGATTGCCGCCATCATGGGCAACATGTATGCCGAGAGTGGGATGAACCCGGGTTCGGAGGAAGGCGGCGGCACGAACGCCAACGGCATCGGCCTTTGCCAGTGGACGAACGGGCGCCACACGAACCTCGTGAACTATGCAAAGTCCGTCGGCAAGTCCTGGACGGAGGTCCAAGTCCAGCTCGATTTCTTCTGGGACCACGACAGCTGGGGATATTGGAGCCGTGCCTATACCATCAGGTCCGAACACGGCCCAGATGGCTCCGAGAACCGCTCGCTCGATCCCGTCGGTGGAACCTTGGTCTCTGGAAGCAAACGGGCATTCTTGGCCTCCACCGACCTGAAGGACGCCGTCAGGCAATTCTGCTACGGCTGGGAAGGTGCTGGAATCCCCCGCCTGAAGGTGCGCTATGAGGCAGCCGACAGGTATTACGAGCTGTTGACGAACCCGTCAGACGGCGATGGTGACCATGGCGGCGGCACGGGCGCCCCGCAGATCGCGGGGGCATCGGCCCGTCAGCAGACCGTCGTCAACATGGCTTACGCCACCCCATCTCCCGGACAGGGCTGGTGTGCCGCCTGGGTGACCAATGTCTTCCGCGCGGCGGGAGTCGGCTATTTCGGCGGCAACGCCTGCGATATGTGTCGCTCCTGGTGCCATAGCTCCAATAGGTCGGAGCTCAAGGTGGGCATGATTATCGCCGATGTCTCCCATCCGGGTACCGGTGCTCCCGGACTCACGTACGGACACGTCGGCATCTACATCGGCAACAACAAGGTCATGAGCAACGAGGGTCCCATCACGGTCAAATCGCTCGATACCTTCATCAGATTCTACGGCGCCGGCACCGGCTGCAAGTGGGGCTGGATCGGCGGAATCGACATTTCGAAATAAACCTCAGACTGGGAAGGAGACAGGATGGATAAATTCATGGAGTTCCTCAAGAACAACACGGCGGTCGTCGCGGTCGCGGCGGGCATCGTGTTGTTCATCGCGATGAACGGTATCACGTCTTGCGTCGCGAAGGGCGGCGGGAACGACGCCCCAGCCGATGCGCACGGGCAGTTGGAGCAGAAAAGCGAGCAGCCATCTCATAAGGGGGATGCCGGCGATTCCAAAACCGAGCTGACCGAACGCCAGCGCTCCGCCATCAAAGACTACGACCAGGCTACCAAGCAAATCGTCGAGCAGATCGAGAATTCGAAATGGGCGGCAAATGACGGCAGCGGTTCGATGACGATCAAGGACGGCATCATCATCGAGTCTTACGGAGAGTCCAAGGGCTCGGTCAAGAAGACCAAAAAGCAGGTCCAGACCTTTGCAATCACGGCGGTGGATACCATCGCCGGCGACCAGACGGGAGCTTTAAGCTGGGTGGTCTTCTCCGTAATCGACGCGTCCGGCAACGACCACATCATGACCCTCAGCAGGGTCGATCCCGCTGCACTCACCGGCGAGGGCAACGACACCTATTTCGAGCTCAAGTGCGATATGTTCCACAATGAGAACGGCTATTCGAACAACCGTTGCGCCGAGAGCGCCAAATTCAACGGCATCGAGGGCGATAACTTCAAAAAGGCCATCGACGGCCGCATCAAGGAGTTCAAGCGCTCCGTTATCGAATACCTGCTCGCAAACCATTCCACCACGACCGAGCTGACGTGGGACGGCACGGTCATCGAGAACTTCAACGAGTCCACCCGCACCCTGACGTTTGGCATCAAGAACGCCACGAACGCAGCCGAGGATTCCCTGCCGAGCATTCTCGTCATCTACCACACCGACACCCATGAGTTCGAGGAGGTCGATGTCCAATGATGGACGTAGCCGCCATCAGGGTTGAAGCCCTCGATTACGCCCGCAATGAAGGCATCCTCAACAAGGCGAAACATCACCTCGTTGCGGCCGTAAAGTCTGTTGAGTGCAAGCTCGATGGCATCAAGTCCCCATCGGCCGGACGTGCGGGCGCGTCTTTCGCGCTGGCGCTCGGAATCATGCTGCTGTTCATGCTTCTGACCCCGCATTGCGCCGCGGCTTTCGGCTTGGATGACTTGGTCAACAAGGTCGGGGAAATGATCGGCTCTTGGACCGAGGCCATCGGTCAGGGCATCATGAAGTTCCTCAACGGAACCTTAGTCCAACCCATTGCCAACCTCATGCTCAAATGCACGTTGGGCGATATAAAGAATTGCGTCTCGGCGTCTGACTTGCTCTGCGACTTTGACCATCTCTTGGGAAATACGAGCGGAAAAATTAACCTCGCCGCCCTGGTCACCAACGTGTCCGACAGCGCCATCAAACCAGTTGCCGCCACCCTTCTCGCCATGGGCATGCTGCTCCAGCTCCTCAAGATTGCCAAGAAGATGGATCAAGGCGGCGGCATGATGCCCTCGGTCCGCGAGGTCGTCGCACTGTTCGTCTGGTGCGCCGTCATGATGTACATGGTCCGCAACGGCGTCGGAATCGTCAAAGACCTATACTCCATCGTCTTGGAAATCATCAAGACCGCCAGCACGTCCGCCAGCTCGCTTGGAGCCAATGCCGGTACCGACTGGTGGAGCAAGGACAACCTTATCGTCTTCCCCGAAGACGGCAATATCATCGAAAGCCTGGTCATCCTGCTCGAAGTCGCCATTGCCTATATAGTCGCACAGTTCACCCTGATTATCTCGTACGCCATGATGATCGGTCGCGCCATCGAGATCTACCTTACCGCCATGTTCGCACCCATCCCGTTCGCCCTCATGGGATTCGATGAGACCCGCAGCTGGGGATGGGGATACCTTCGACAGTTCCTCGCGCTGTGTCTCGCCGGCGTCGTAATGGTCGTGGTCCTCTATATGTTCCCCTATCTGGTCGTATCGGTTGTCGGCGATATCGGAACCGGCCTGAGCGGCATCGGGAACGTCGCCCACACGCTCGTCAAAATCATCGCCTGCTGTGGCGTAGTTGCCATGACCCTTGCTAAATCGACGCAGCTCGCCCGCGCCGCTCTCGGCGGCTGATAGCCATGGTTGCGGTCGATCCCGATACCGACCGCACGGTTGCCCTGCGCAAGGCCCGCTTCAAGGTGCGCCTGCGCAGGGCCGCCGAGGCGTGCGGTTACGAAAACCTGTATCAGCTCGGCCGCGTCTGCGGCATCAGCAAGGACTCCTTCAAGAAGTACCTGTCGGGGACGCGCTTGCCGAACTACGAATGCATCCTGCGCCTGTCGCTGGCACTGGGGGTACCCTGCGACTGGCTCATGGGAAGCGATGAGGGGCCGATGCTCCGAGCCGTGCTGAAAGCGCGAGATATCGATTGCGCCTGTAAAAAGAAGAGTCCAGTTACTACCCTCCCCTCCCGTGAAAGGAGCCGCAATGATTCTCATACTCGCAGAGAAGCCGAGTGCTAAGCGCAACTTCGCAAAGGCGCTCAGCGGGACCTCCGGCTCCTATGCCGGCGTGCAGTATAAAATCTGCGCCCTTAGAGGACACGTCATGGGGCTGCTCCCGCCCGACAAGCAGGTGCCTGCCGAGCAGTCCGAAGCCATGCAGAAATGGTCGCTGGAAGGGCTGCCCTGGGACCTCGGGCAATTCGCATGGAAGAAGGGCGTGCTCAAGGGCTGCTCTGATGTCATTTCCGAGTTGAAGCGGGAGCTTACGGGTGTGGACGAGGTCTGCATCGCGACCGATGTGGACCCTTCCGGCGAGGGTGAGCTTTTGGCATGGGAGGCGCTCGAGAAGTGCGGCTGGCACGGCAAGACGAGCCGCATGTACTTCACCGACGAGGCTCCCACGAGCGTCCAGAAGGCCTTCAAGGGCCGTAAGATGCTCGCGGCCATGGAGGAGGACGGAGACTTTGTCAAGGCCCACGTGCGTGAGCGGTGGGACCTCGCATCTATGCAGTTCGTGCGTGCCGCGACCTGCATCGCCCGCGACCACGGGTTTCGCACGGTCGTGCGCGAGGGGCGCCTGAAATCCGTCATGGTGAAGCTCACGGGCGACCAGCTCGAGGCGTACAACGGCTATGTCAAGAAGCCGTTCTTCGAGGCGCGTTTCCGCGACGAGAACGGGAACGTCTTCGCACGTACCTATGAGGACGGGGACACGTGGCGTCACGACAGCGCCGACAAGGTCGACCTGAATGTCCTCCATGAGTCGGCCGTGGTCGAGGACTCGAGGGCGAAGAAGCATACCGCACCCGGCAAGCTGCTCGACCTCGCAGGGCTATCGGGCATCCTCGCCCGCCGCGGACACAAGCCCGCCGATGTCTTGGCCTGCTACCAGAAAATGTATGAGGACCAAGTGGTCAGCTACCCGCGCACCGAGGACAAGCAGATCACGCCCGAGCAGTTCAATGAGCTGTTGCCCCTCGTTGACAGGATCTGCGGGGTCGTCGGGGTCGATCCCGCTATCTGCTCCCACAGGACCGTCCGCAAGACGCATGTCAAGGAGGGCGGTGCACACGGAGCCAACCGACCCGGACTGAACGTTCCCACTGCCCTCGCCGCGCTCGATGCATATGGCAAGTGCGCCCGCGATATCTACGTCGTGCTCGCCAAGAACTACCTGTCGATGCTCGCGGAGGACTATGAGTATGAGCTCGTGAAGGCGCACGTGAAGGAATTTCCCGAGTTCACGGGCTCGACGCAGATACCGCTGTCGCGGGGTTTCAAGGCGATTTTCGATTCCGATGCATCGCAGGAGGAAGCCCAGGAGGGTGCCGAGAAGGAGAATACCGCCGAATTCGGCAAGATTGCCACGCCTTTCTGTTTCGAGGGAGCCAACAAGCGCCCGCAGAAGCCAACCATGAAATGGCTCACGAAGCGCCTCGAGAAGTACAACGTAGGCACGGGCGCCACGCGAACCAGCACGCTCGCCGAGATCACCAAGGACGAGGACCGCGCCCTCATGAGGGAGAAGAAGGGAACGTTGTCCCTCACCGACTGCGGCGCGGTGTCCTACAAATTGCTCGGAGGGTGTCAGATAGCGTCGCCTGAAGCCACCGAGAGGCTCTTCAACCAGATGGAGGCTGTCGGCAGGTTCGAGCTGGATGCGGACGATGTGGTGAACTCCGTGACCGATATGGTTGTCCACGATATCGAGGTCATGAAGAAAAACGGCGAGAAGCTCGGCAGCTTGGGACCCGTTGGGTCCAAGGTCGTCGGGAAATGCCCGCGATGCGGTGCAGACGTCATCGACCGAGGTTCCGGTGCGAAGGCGTGCAGCTGCTCGTCCAACAAAGGCAAGCGCGATAAGGGCGGCAGTTGGGTCCAGACCGAGGGATGCGGGTTCACCATCTGGAAGACGGTCGCGGGCAAGAAGCTGACGGCGGCTCAGCTCGGAAAGCTGCTCGAGGGCGGTACAACCGGGAAGATCTCGGGGTTCAAGTCGAAAACCGGTAAGGAATTCAGTGCGAAGCTCAGGCTGGCTGCGGACAAATCGGGCAAGATCGAGTTCGTGTTCGACGAGAAGGGGAAACGGAAATGAACGGTGAATTAGGGTGTCGCGACACGAGGGGTACAATGGGTAGAGCGAATGAGGTCACGGTAATCGTGCTCAGGAAGCCCGATTGCGGCAGACATGTAGATAACGGCGAGGCGTTTCGGCTCGTCCGCCCCCTGTTCGAGACCAATGGTCTTGAGGTCGGTGACTTCGCCAATTTGGCGAACGGGTTCCTGTTCTCCGTCCAGCCCCGCACTGAAACGTGGGATGGTACGGAGCGCGATGCGCTTGCGGCGGGGCTCTCATGCCTGGGGTCTATCGGGTTTTCGGGCTATATCGCGCAGAAAGCCCTTGAGGATGAGGTTGTAATTGATGCCGGTACCGTGGCCCTCGGGGTCGTCGCACTTGCTGCAACTGCGGCGCTCGCAGCGGGCGGTATCATCGCCTGCGTGAAAGGCGGCCGTGCCATCGGTAGGCGTCTGCTTGCGAGGGGGCTCGCGTGAACCAAGTCGAAGTCGAGTCCGAAGGTAATGGTATCCCCCTGCGCATTGTCTTCATCGCGCCCGCGCTGTTCGGTGTCTCGCTTCTTGGCGCGGGGTTGATAACCCTTTCGGTGGGTCTGCCCGAAGATGCCGCGCATGTCATCTCATCGCTGGTCGCACTTGCGGCCATGGCCTGGCTGTATCGGTTCTTCGGTCTTGGATTCAGCCGCCTCGGGGTGGTTGCCGCGCTTTCCGCAGTCAGTGCCGGGGTCTTGCTGCAAGCCGTCTCAATCGGCACTATCGCGATAGTCTCTAAAATCGATACCGCGGCGACGGTCGCCATCACACTCCCCTATCTGCTACGGCTTTGCGTTATCGATCCGGTTGCGGAGGAGCTGTGCTTTCGCGGCGTCTCGCTGGCGGCATTGGAGCGGTGCGGCTTGCCGTTCTGGGTTGCGAACCTCATCCAAGCCGTGCTGTTCGCCTGCTTCCATTTCAATGTCGTGCAGTCGGCATATGCCCTTGTCTGCGCCTTGGTCTTGGGCGGTCTCAGTCAGCGCGACGGGATCAGCTCGAGCATCATCGCGCATTGTGTCTGCAACCTGACGGGTCTGGTTCTCGGCTTGGTTCTCACCTACTTCGCCTAGCGATAGATCTTGTGGGCATTTCCGACGGCGAGCCGATAATCTTTCTGCAATTTATCGCCGTGCTATCATTGTGTCATAGGCCGTACCCCAAGCGGCTTTCGAGATAGACAGGATGAAGACATGAAGCGAATTATCGTTTCCGCAATGACGGCTGTCGCCGTTTTCGGTTTTGGTGCGGGTCTCGCTGGCTGCGGAGCAAGCATACAGAGCGGTCAATCAAACACCATTCAATCTGCGAGTGCGGAACTGGGCGATTCCTCGGTGAATATCAGCGTTGTCGGATATCGCCTGGGACGCGGGTCTTGGGAGGTCAATTCCTCAACGGAGACGGGAACCTCGTCCGGTTCTCTCGGAGTGCAGAAGGTACTCGTCTGCGACCTGCTGCTGACGAACAATTCAGACACCAAGATGATCATCTCGCCAATCGATATGCTGTCTGCGTCGCAAAATGGAGATACCCTGCAATTCGGGGCTTTGTACGATGATGAGGGCAACTATCGGAACCCCGAGTCGGTCGAGGTCGAACCGGGGCAGACTGCGTGCGGGATTGCCATCTGGAATATCGACAACCTGCAGGCACCCGTGAAAATCAAATTCAAATGCGGCGGCGCGGTACTGCTGACGATCATGCCAAGCAAGCTCACAGAGGGCGAGTAGGCAGTTGGGTGCCTTGGCGGTGTGGGGCTACTTCTGTCCCGTTGCTGCGCCAGTGGACGGCAAACATCGAGTATGGAAGCGGTAAACCGCTTTGAAAGGACCTGCTATGAGTCAGATTGAGAACAAGATGGACGATTTCATGCCCTTCGGGGGTGAGATTCGAAGCAAATATCCGGAGGACGATGAGACAGTTCAGCATGCCATCATCGATGCATGCTTCGCTGCATTGGATGACATTATGTTTCCCATGGACGATCGGGGAAAGCGACCTTCGGAGTGCCAGGTGTTTTTCGCCGTGCAGCGCATGTACGGTGCCGAGGGGGAACGGGATTATTTCCTTCTCAGCGATGCCGATACAATCCCCGATGAGCACCCCTTTACACGCGATGGTGCAGACTGGGGTGAGTGCGGCGGAGCCCTTGCGTGTAAGGTCCTCAGCGAACCGCCGACCCTTCTGACGTTCCATGAACTTGCTCCCGCCGGTGTCGATACGCTCCGCGATGAGGACGGCTACCTCTTCGATGTGCCCAGCGAGGCGGTTGAGAAGGTTTTCGGCGATGAGACACTCACCATGCCTTCGATGCTCACGCTTCTGGAGGTTGAGTTGAAGGTCGATGATGCCCTTGCCGAGCTCGAGGCGCAGCCCGAGGCCACTGAGTCGCTCGATGAGCTTGTTAGTGCGAAGACCGAAGAAGCTTCGCTTGATGCCGAAGAGGATCTTGGGGAGCGTGGGGACGCAAACCGTTGACGGTTCGGCTTGGTGTGTAGCTCGGTAGGCGCATAAGGCGCTACCGAGCTACACGGATAAGAAGAATAAGAAGAAGAAAAATAAAAAGAAGGATAAGAACGAGGAAAAGCAGGGGGATATGCGGATGAGGAAGGGTTCGTAGCACATACGGCTATAAATCTAGTTCGCATATGTAGAAGTCGTTTACGCAATCACGAGAGCTACTTGTGTCCCGTTGGGATTTCCAGCTTGTGCCGAGCGCGATGATTCGAGTGTGACCACCCTGACTGTCTGGAGGAACTATGAACCGCATCGGTTTGAAAGACTACCTGCTCAATGAGGCAAGCGATAGCGATTTGCTGGACTGCGCGAAAGCGTATGATACCGCAAACCAGTACGGCCATTTCGATACGTATGATTCCGTGGAGGAAGCCGCTAAGCTCTGCGGCTGGGACGTGGAGACCGCTCTCAGCGAGAGCCGCCACGTTGAGTCGGATGCCGACTGCTACCGCTTCAACGGATATGGGCACCTCGAGGCCGTCAGCAACGAGAGCCTGCTCGAAGATGCCCGCGACAACATCGACGATATCATCGATTGGCTCGAGGGTGCCAGCCGATATGAGCTTATGGACGTCAGCTCCGATGTCGAGTTGTTTGTCGATGCGAAAGACCCGTTTGAGATCATCAACGAGGTGGACTGTTCCTCCCATAACCATGGCAATGACATCGAGGTCAATTTGAGCCGCGGTGATAAAAAGGCAACACTTTGCTTCTCGAATTTCAACGGTACCAGCTGGAACGATACCGATGCGGAGAAGATCGGTATCGCAGAGGTGGCGTACGCCACAGCCAAGAGCTATAACGCGTACGCCAATGGCGCCAGCACCAAGGAGGTGCAGGCGACGTTTTTCAAGGAGAACGGGCGCAGGCTCTCAACCGCACGTGCAGACAAGCTGACGGACGCTTGCGAGAAGAATATGGACTCCCTGAAGCAAGTACTCAAGGATCCTGAAATCGCGGCGCTAGACAATCTGTTCAACGTTGAGCTTTGCAGCGAGACATATTGCGCGACACTTGCCAATGAGGCTTCGGAATGTAAATACATCGCATCAGCCCTCGAGAAGATGGGCTTCGATGTGGAAAACGACCGTGCCATCGAGAAGCATGCCGAGATTGAGCCCAAGCAGCGCATCGTTTTCGATAGGATGATCGGAAGAGTCGGCGATAGCTACCTTGAAGTGGTCAATCAGCTCGATAATTTCTTCGATACCGACCGCATCGGTCAATCTGAGTTCATCAACGACAACTGGGGAAACCCGATTCTCGTCAAGGGCGGTCGCAATGGATATGGCGATACGCCCTGCGTATTCACCGTCTATGAGGACTTCGTTGACGCGATGGACACCTCTCCGTCCGATACCAGCGGGGACAACATCTTCGCCGACTGCAAAATCGATGGCATCTGGGATGAAAACGGTTCGCTGATCCTGACCGGTGCGCTTCCCGACGGATACGCCCCGATCTGTGAAATCCTCGGTGCACACGCCTGCGCGGAGATGCGCCAGCTGACCGACAAGGGCGGGCGCCTCTATTTGGATTACCTAGCAGTTGACGGGTTCCATCTTCCCAAGGATGGCATCGAGGCGATGGGGTTCGTCTACCGAGAGGGAGATGAGAGCTCATTCATCCATGACCTGTGGGACAACCCCGAGATGTGCTCCCGCCCGCGTTTTGCCGAGAAGGCACTCGATATGCCCGCCGAGGAATACATCATGCATCACGATGGCGTGAAAACCGAGTTCCAGATTACTGAGGTCAAGAAGGATTCGTTCGCCTATGAGCAGGGCGCACGCTACGATGCTAAGGTTCTCACCAATGGGCATGACTGCGGTAACGGTCGTTTCTGCGCCGATCTTAGCGAGGCGCATGAGTTTTGCCAGCAGTTTGCCGACAGTGTGGTTGGGCTTGGCGAGAGCCTTGACGATATGTGCGAGGATCGTTGCGAGGTTGCCTCTCTTGCGCAGGATGTCGATGCGGACAATCGCGACCAGGAATATAACAATCACGACAATTCGGAAATCGGAGAGTAGCTATGTATAGAGTCCATGGCTTCCAGGACAAGGATCAGCTTCTCGAGATGCTCGTCAAGGACGACAACATGACGTTCTTCCCCGAGTTCAACCTTCTCGCAGTCACCTCCAGTTTCGATCCGAGCGAAGAGCCGGAGACACGGCAGACCGCCATCTTCAACGTCAAAACCCACGAGATCGCTAGCGGTGAGTTCTTCAAAGGCTGCGACTATGTATCCGATATGGTTTTCGAGGGCGGGCAATGCAAGGCCCTCGCCATCATCGATTCATACGAGCAGGATTCCGATGGATTCACCTTCCACGACCGCCGAATCGATATGCTGTCCCGCCTGTTCTCGTGGAGTTCGACCATCACTGCCGGCAGCATTTCCGATATGGTACGTCGCGCCTCTTATTACCAAAAACACCTGATGTCGAATCGGGAGAGTTTTGAACTGTCGCACGGCAAGCCGCTTTCCGAGATATCGGAGCGTCCGGTCGGGGCGGACGCCAAGGAGCTACTCGATAAGCTCACGTCGAGTGAGACGGTGAGCTATTTTCCCGAGTTCAACCTCCTCGTCACGACCACTGAATACGACCCGCTCGGTCTTCATGACCGCGACACGTGCGTCTTCAACGTCTTCCCATCCGAGCTTGCCTACGAGAATCTGTTCCATGGATTCGAGAACGTAGTTGACATCCCCTACAGCGGACCTGTTGTCGACCCCATCGCCTTTCAGCCGACCTTTATCGACTCTGCCGAGCGGGACCGCTCCAACGATGTCGACCTCGGCAGCCTGGCTATGCTCCTGTCCGGCAGCGATGTCATCAGCACGCAGTCAGTCCCCGAGCTTCTCGAAACGATGGCGGATCGTTTCGGCATCGAACCCGAGGAACGTACCCTCAACGCCAATCGGGCGCAGGCGGAGGAATGCATCCGCACGGGCGTGCCGGATATTCAAGTCGAGATCGATTGCACGAACGACGACAACTTCATCGAAGGAACGGTGACGGTCGAGGGCGAGTCCTGCTACTTCTACCGCCCGAACAATTCTCGCGATACCGAGGATTATGACTCGGTTATCTTGGAGCCTTTCCGTCCCGATGGGTTCGAGGGCGATATCGAGGAAATTGAGCTGCCCGCCGCAATCGATCAGAATTGCGAGCTCGCCGAACTGGTCGTGTCCGTGGCGACCGAGCCGTATATGGATCCCGACAAGGCGGTCGGACGCGAGCAGAGCATTGATTCGCTTTGCGATGAGAAGACCGAGGTGTCCGAATCGATGAGGTACGGCATGGAGGGCGTCGGCCTTCCCATGCTCGACGCCTCGGAACATCTCGCGAACTACTAGGTTTCGACTTTATTGCAAAAGGGGCGCGGCCGATTTGCGGGTGCGCCCCTTTTTTGGTGTCGCGGGAGACTACCGGTAAAGACGGGCGACCCACTTTCTACTTCCGTCCCATAGATCATCAGGTGGCCATTGGCTCCCATACTTTGAATCGTATATGAAATGCGAGAACGATGGGAGCCATCATGGCCTTGGTCATCAACCTGCACGGCCCGAATACCAACACGCTCGGCAATCTCACCGCAGGCGCCCTTGCGGAGATGGGCTACAGTACCGCCGCCGTACCGTCCTGCCGCCGAGAGATGGAGCTCGCTGCATTGGGCGGCGATGAGCGGGCGATCCGGCTCACGGACGGCTCCCTCGAAAGTTGTGTCGAGCTCGCGTCCATGCAGGCCGAACGTAACCAGCGCTCCATCGACCCCGATCTGGATGCGGTGATCGTCTGCGGACCTGTAGTCGATAGCTTCTGGAGCTATAAGGGCAACCGCGAGGACTCCTTCTACCGTGCCGCCATCGAGACGGCGCTTGAGCTGGACGCCGCCCAGTACGAGCTTGTCCCCAGCGGCAGCCTTACCGAGCATACCCTTGCTCAGTTCAGGTCCTTTCTCAGGGATTGCGGGGTCAGGCCGCGAATCAGCGGACAGCTCGATTACGGGTACCACGACATCATCGACATCGTCCGCGGCGAGGTCGCACTCGACCGCAAGGAGCATCCCGTAAAGAGTGTCGAGAAAGTCGACGTCGCCCCCGATTGCGAGAAGGTCATCGCTGGCTTCAAAAATGCGGCGATCAGCGTGCAGGAGGCCATCAAGTCCCTTCCCGAGGGAAGCGAAATGCGAATGAAACTCGAGAGCATGGTCGACCGCGCCCTGGAGGACGGCTACGGCGGCATCCATATCGAGACCGTCAGGAAACCTACGGGTAAGACGATAAGTCTAGGCGACTTGGTTCAGCCGGAAGTCGATGCCGCATCCAGGCGCAAAGACGTCCGCGATGAGGTGGCTGCTCGCGAGGCAGAACCCGCCGATTCGAAGGCTGTGGAAACCCACGGGCAGGATGAGGGCAAGGAGAACAAGAATAAGAAGAATACAGAGAAGGATATGGCAAACGAATTCGAGTCGAAGAAACCCGAGTACATCAATATCAGCTTCGAGAACAAGGACGTCCGTGTGAAGCCGTATACGGATCGCAACGGCAACGAGCGCCTGCGCATCAACATGACGATGCCGAAGGGTACCGTTGTCGGGGGTAAGGACCTTTCCGGCATGAAGGTCTCCATGCCCGCCCGCGAGTTCATGAAGCAGGACAAGGATGCCGGAAAGGCGGTCAAGTACGGTTTCCGCTCCGACCGCGATGTACATTTCTTCAAGTACGATGAGCAGAATCAACGCATCGACTATCCCGGCGAGGGCGAGACGGCAATCATGCCGAGTGACTTGGCCGCTGCCGTGTCGGCGGCCTATCAGGGCAAGGAGGCCGCTAAGCCGGAGCCGCACCGTGCCGCGAGCTACAAATACACGGGACTCACCTTCGCGCCCTGCGATATGAAGGTCAAGACCGTTCCCGTTGAGGACGGCCCCGATAAGAACTTCCTGCTGTGCAAGCTGCCTCCCCACACCATGGTCGGCAACCAAGACCTCGGCGGCATGATTGTGAGCAAGTTCCTCACGGACAGGCAGCTGCCCTATGCGCAGTCCGGTAAGCCCTTCACGGCGAGCTTCCAAACTGAATTGCCTGTCCGCGTCTATCCTGTCAGCGGCGAGGATTCCCGCGACAACTTCGACTATGACTACCGTAGCCCTCGGGAGTTCAGCGCGGGAGCCCTGGTCGCCGGCATCGAGGACGCCTACGATGCACGCCTGCTCAACGCTCGCGACTACGAGGAAAAACTAGTTGCCTCAGGTGCGGAAATGTCCCCCGCCGCCGCGGAGGCCAAAAAGATGCTCGAGGACCGCGATGGGGCGGCCACACGCCAGGGCAGCAAGGCCGCGGCTCTGGCGTTCTACCAGCAGGGCGGCGGCGAGGATGCGCCGCTGAATGACCTCTGCGACGCCAAGAGCGACGAGGCGGATGCGTGGCAGGGCGACCGGCCCTTCGTGATCGCGGGGCCAGAGCCCGATCTCTATGACGAGGACGTCGAGTTCTAGAGACCGACGGGCGGGCCGTCCGGGTCTATTTCTGTCCCCGCGGGGGCTAGATGCCGTTTGGGGTCGTAAAGTCAGAATGTACGTATGCGTAATTCTCGAATTCGACTGGAGCGGCGATGGTGCGGGAAATACCCATAGACATTCTCGAAGGGTTCAAGGTACCCGATGCGACGCTTCTCTGCCGCCGAGGCGATTCGTGGACGGTGGAACGGAACGGATCGGCCGCTGGTGCCTTCATCTCCGGTTGCGTTGAGGCTTCGGAGCGCCTTTACCCGGAGCCTAACGGGCAGCTCATCTTGTCAGGTGACGGCGGCGCCACCGCAGCCGCGCGAATCTATGCCATCCCAAGCGGGCTTTTTTCGATTGTTGAAAAGATTCGCGAGATGAGGGATATCCCCCAGGAGGAAAGCTACGAGATGGTTCTGGGAAAGGCGGTAGGCAGCCATGGGCTAATCAACCTCGGCAACCTCGCGGCCATCGCGATCAAAGCAGCTGAGCCGGCGGTCCCGTCTCAACCGGACAGGCATGTCGTCTTGGCGAGCGGCCCTGCTCGAATCAAGGAGCTCGCCGACGATATCGGTGCGAGCTGGGCACGCGAAGCCGTCTCGCGAATCGCCGACCCTTCGCACTTTGCAGATGTCGAGATTCCAGGCGGGCTTATCGATGAAATTCTGGACAGCGCGTGGCGGACGGCTGGCGAAGACAAGGCTGTCTATGACGAGCTGCGCTCGGATATCGGGTTCGCGCGGGGCGTCATCCGCGATGCCTTCGGCAGGGACCTCGAGTCCGAGGCGGAGTTCTACGATTCCAGCGCGACCGATAACGTCTGCTCCATGCTCGAGGATATCGACACGACGGGGCGCATCGTGATCCTCGAGGATACGGCCTCGGGCCTTTGCGAGTACCTGTTCTCGGATACCGAATCCTTCACTAGGGCGCAGCCACGCAGCGTCGGCGAATTCGCGTCCGATCTCGCCTGCGGGCGCTATCGCCTCGTTGACGATGCCCGGGATTTCGAGCTGGTCGTGGAAGACGGCAAGCTGGTCCTCGACGAGAACCCGCACATGGCACACGGCGGCGGGAAATACGGGGTCCTGTTCGTATCCAAATCGCTGAGCGATAGGGTCATCGCCATGGAAGATGCGGAGCTCGCCCGGGAGATGTCGCGCCTGCGCATGCGGCGAGGGATGCCCGCTGAGAACCTCATCGTGCGCATGGCGGAGATGAGCGGCGATATCGCGGGCGTCGAGCGGGACATCTGCTCGATTTTCGGTTGGGATTTCTGCGGCAACGGGCGAATGGAGTCGCTCGACGACCTCATGGAGGCCGTCGAGCTCGAATCAACGCAAGCGTATGGGCGTAGCGGAAGGGTCAAAGCCTGACTATAGGAGGGACGAAATGGATATCGATATCCGGGAAACCGGAATCAAACCAGATCCGAAGGGAAACGTCGAGCTCGTGAGGTTCGGCTCGACGGCGATTCTGTTCTGCGGCGGAGACGAGCCGTTCGCAGTCGTGAATGGGTATGACGGCAAGACCGGAGAGTGGTCGGGGGATGCCGTGCAGGTCGATGACCTGTCTGCCGCATGGGATATCGCCGACCCGGAAATCATCGAGGACGCCACCGTCAAATGGACGCGCAGCGACGTGGCGGACATTCTCGAGGGCAGGGGCATCGAGGCGAACGATTGGAACATCGACGCGGCCATCAAGGACCCCGACCTTGAGAACTCCCCTTCCCTTTTGGGTGAAATGTCAAAGGACGGCGGCAGGGACTATCTCGATTTGACCATCACCCAGCTCTGCTCCATCGGTGCGCTCGATGTCCCCGAGGGGTTCAGGCTCGAAGAGGGGCTGGACGACATCGCGGAACGCATGGACGAGTATTGTGCGAGCGACAATCTCGGCGATATGGCCCCGCTGACGGAGCGATAGGGATTCCGTCGCCTTCGGAAGGCGTGCCGCTGCGGCAAGAAAGCGGCGTTCGCGCGTATGCCCGTATCCTGTTCCGCAAATAGAGCCGTCTGAGAAAAGAGACAAGATGAACGAACAGGACAACATCTTCGAGAGGACCGAACAGCAGGTGCTCTTCTACCTATACGAGAACAGGGACCATACCGTCAGCCGCGCCGAGCTTCGGGAAAACATCAACACCGCGCCGGTCGAGTCCACGTTCGAGTCGATTTTGACTTCCCTCAAGGTCAAGAAGCTCATCGAGTTCGATCCGTCTGGCAACGTGGCAATCGCCTAGGAGGTTCCGATGATAGCCAAAGGCTCCTGCGAGATAACCCTCAGCCGCGATGAGCTTGTCGAGATGCTCGCCAAGCTCTACCTGCTGGACGGCGGCTACTCGTCCTTCAATCTAGTGCCGTCCACCGAAATCGCAAAGCTGATCGTCAAGAAATGCTCCGTCAGCGCGACCGGCGGCGACTTCTCCCTCCCCCTCACCGCGCTGCAGCTGCTCAGGGTTTCCGCACTCCTCGAGAAGGCCTCGGGGAGACACATCACGACCGAGGCGTACCGCCGCGCCGATACGGCCGTCGATAAGATCTCGGACCGTTGCGACCCATGCCATTTCAAGCTGACGCCCTCGGAGCGCGAGTTCTACATGGCGGCAATCGATGCGCTCGAGAAATCGGTCGGGCAGCGCGTTACCATCCGTGAGCTCTCCAACCAGGCGGGCGTGCAATATGAACCGTTCCGCCGCTTGGTGAAGAGGCTCGAGCATATCGGCTATATCGAGCGCTTCGGCAAGCTCACCGCCTCATTCGACCGCGACCGCGCAATGGAGCTCCTGCATGTAGGCATCTAGATTAACTGTTGGAGTCAACCCATGGATAATTTCGGCAACATCCACCCAATCGATTTCGAGCCCGTCAGGGATCTCATTATCGTGGCGTATAAGTCTGGGGATTTTGAAGCGGCGGATGAGATCATCGCCCGCAACACGGTCAAGGAGACGGCCATGCTCTCGAGACTCGTGAACGGCGCCATGGATGCGTATTGCTGGTCGAGCGGCCGCGGGGTCTCGCACATGCTCTCACGTACGTCCCATCCGGGGTACACGCTCCAGCTCACCACCTTTCACCGCGGCCATGCGTGGGGCGATATCGATGTCAAGCATGCCGGCAAAGGAGAACTCAATCTGCCCGATGGCGTGTGCGCGGTGGGTGTGGAGCATGCTGGTCTGGGTATCGAGGAGGAACTCGCCGAGCGTTTCGGCATCTATATCACGCCTGACATGTATGAACAGTTCGGGCGTGAGGACGGAAGGTCTGTAAGCGTTGAACCTGTTTGCCGGGACGAGCGCGGTGCGGACTGCGAACTTTCGAGCGATGAGCGTTAGGAGTCGACATGGGAACCCACCATCAGCCCTATTTTCTGGAAAAGGCTAAAGAAGACCTCGTACACCATAGCGCCGCATGGGTCGTGAAGCAGCCTGAGCGCTCCCCTATCTTCGTCGATTGCCACGCCGTCGAAGATTCCTCGCTTGCTCGCGGGTGGGATTTACAGGTGACGATCTGGAGTCGCGACGAGGCGGGAATCTGGTCGTGCGGTGGGGCGATTCAGGAGCGCGGGTCGCTTGGGGATGCGCACGATGCGGCACGGTTTGCCGAGGCACTTGCCGCCGACTCTGGTGCCGCTACCATGATCCCCTACAACGTCTTCGAGGAGGTCGTGGATGAGCATGACACGAACTATCTCATCGCGCTCGCCATCTGCATCGATCAGCTGCCCAGCTGTGTGACAGGCGATGAGGTCTCTAGACGAATCAGGCTCAACGCCGACCAAGATATGGATGAACGTCGCGGAGTTACGGTGCGTGAGCAGGACGGGCCGTCGGTCTCGCTCGATGAACTGGCAGAGGTGTATGGGGACCAAGCTGAGGCGGATGAGGTGGAAGTTGCCTTGGAGCGTTGAGGTGTGCCTTTGCGGCACGAGGGGTTGCCACCTCTCGCCGTTTGGGATACTCGGGCAGATGGAGGGTTATGCTCTAGAGCTTTCCTGTCTCGCCCTCCATCGTGTTTGGGGCGCCGTGCCGGGTGATTTCATCTGGCACGGCTTTTTTCGTGGGTGAGTGAGAAGAAGCGACCTGCGTGGCGCTGCTTCAGAGAGCCTTGGTGGGATGAGAATAATAACAAGTTGCTGTACTGCGGGACGCCAAGAAAGGCGTCCCGTTTGCTGTTCTAAGTGAGGTACCGAGCTGCTTGGAGTGCCGCAGCGGCAAGACCACCCCAAAAACCTACGCCACCCCTACCCTTGGCTCGTATCTACCAACCCTGAGCGAAGGGAGCCGCATATGCATGCAGCGGCATTTTCGCCTCGGGGGGGGGTCGCTCCTAAGACGACCCGCCTCAGAGGCCAGTCAATCATCGAGTATGTTCTGCTAATCGCGATTATCGGCCTGGTTATCGTGTTCGCAGGCCAGGGCGTTGCCGGCGCCATCCGCAACCAGTTCAACCTGGCCGGCAATACGGTGAACAGCGGGACAAGCGCTGGCACCGAGAGCGGTGGCGCATCCGGCGGAGGCTCCACCGGTGCCGCTTCCGCGACCGTCCAGGCGGCCGTCGCCAAGGACGCGAAGGACTGGACGCTCGGTGAGCAGAAGGCCGTGGCCGAGGACATCGCCGCGAAGGGCGAGGCGTCTCCCGCATATTCTAAGGTGAAGGCCGCGATGGATGTCGGCACAAAGTGGTCAATCAAGCTCACCAATGGCG